>JARRRH010000184.1:0-5224 GCA_037380925.1 Deltaproteobacteria bacterium
GGTATTCAGGATATCCCGGGGGGCACTTGTCGAACATCCATCCAGTGGCCCCCACATCCGGAAAGAAGCCGATTCGCGTTTCGGGCATGGCACTCCTTGTGCGCTCCGTAGCCAGAATTATGTCGGCACCGCCGGAAAGGCCGAGGCCGCCTCCCATGGTGATACCATCCGCCAAGACAACCACCGGTTTGGGGAACCGGTGAATGGTAAGATCCAGGGCGTATTCCTCCTCGAGAAACTGAAGGGCCTTTTCCATGTCGCCCTCACGGACGGCCTGGGCCACGGCCCTGATGTCCCCGCCTGCGCAAAAGCCCCTGTTTCCCTCGCCGTAAAGCAAGACGAGGTGAACAGACTCATCTTGCTTCGCTTCATCCAGCGCCCTTTGGATCAGGCGAACCATGTCATGGTTCAGGCTGTTCAGAACCTTGGGCCGGTTGAGGCCGATGAACAGAATGTTCTGACCTTTTTCTACCAGAACGGGATCTTTGTTGTTCGTCTTGGCCATCGTATGCATTCCGTAGACCATGACCGTATAGCTTGTCAATCCTTTCCCGCGCATATGGTTTCTGTTTCTCGACGCTTTCGTCCTCTGGCTCTCCCCTTTCCTCAAAAAAGGCTGGACAACATATGTCGCGCCGTTTAGCATCGCAGAATGGGAACGCATGACCAAAGAAAACGAACCCTTACTCGGGATGAACCCATCAAGCGTGCCCAGATCTCCAATGAAGATAAAACATCGGAGTGATGGTTTTCGACAGCAAAGTTCTGAAGTGAACGGAAAGGAGATTACTTTGGCGACATTCTTGGTAGCTCATGGCGCTTGGTCCGCCGGGTGGTGTTGGAAAAAAATGCGGCCTCTTCTGAATAAGCTGGGACACGAGCTGTTTACTCCCACCTATACCGGGATCGGAGAGCGCGCGCACCTTGCTAGCCCCGACATAGGGCTGGAGACGCACATTGCGGACATTCTCGGTGTGCTTCATTTTGAGGATCTTCGAAACGTGGTGCTCATCGGCCACAGCTATGGCGGCATGGTGGCCACAGCCATTGCCGACAGAACGCCCGAGCGGCTGGCCCACCTTGTTTATCTGGATGCGTTCGTTCCGCGGGACGGCCAGTCTTTGTTTGATCTTCATCCGGATGATATTCGAGCCGCCATGCGCGAGGCAGCGCAGACGGACGGTGAGGGCTGGCGGATTCCGCCGAATCCGCTGCCCGAGGACACAAGCGAAAAAGACATTGCCTGGATTATGCCTCGGCGGGTTCTGCAGCCGATTAAGACATTCGAGGAGTCTTTACGCTTGAGCGGAGCCTGGGAAAAGGTGCCAACGACGTACATTTACTGCACCCGCACAGGCCCCATTGATATTTTTAAACCCTTTGCTCAATGGGCAAGGTCCCGAGCGGGCTGGCGTTACATGGAGATGGAAGCCAGCCACAGCCCCCATGTTACTGCGCCTGAAACGCTCGCCAACTTGTTCCACGACATCGCCGTCGGCCCGGAATAGAAAAAGCCTCCGGTAAAGTAGGGCCTAGCAACATTGCAAAACCATTCCTGTCCAAAAACGGTCTCGCGATGTTGCAGGGGTATGGGGGCCTGACTCCCATGCCCCTGCTTTGGCGATGAATAAAAAAGGGACCTGTGTTGCAAGCAAAATCACCCATTGTGTAAAAACAAACACTTATACAACTAAAAAGCTCATTTCAGACTTATTTTGGACACCAGTGTTGCAAACATTTCCTGAAAGGGGTACGAGATAGCCTGATGCTAACGACTATCCGCTTATAGCCGGCAGCCAAAGAGCTACTTGTGGGAAAGCGAGCATGAGCCCCATAACCGCGGCATCACACATAAGGTAGGGGAGAGCGGCCATGTAAATATCCATCATGGTGATTTCCTCTCTGGTCACTCCTTTCATGACGAACAGGCATAGGCCGAAGGGAGGGCTTGTCATGGCCATTTCTATGTTGAGAAGGGTAAGCGTTGCAAACCAGATATCGCTGTAACCGAGGGAAAGAATAAAGGGCACAAAAATTGGCAGGGTGATCATCAGGATGGCCACAGGATCCATAAAGGCGCCCAGCATGAGAATGACGACTTGCATGGTGATCACCAAAACAATGGGCGGCAAGGGGAGTTGCGTGGCGAATTCCGTCAGACCTTGGGTGGCGCCGCTGAAGGAAAGGATCTGGCTGAAGGCATTCGCCGAGGCGATTATGGCAAAGGCCATCCCTGTTACAGTGAGCGTACCAAGGACCGATTTCTTGATGACGTCCCATTTCATCCGTTTATAGACTGCAACCAGAAATATCATCCCGATCGTGCCGGTTGCCGCAGACTCTGACGGCGTTGCCAGGCCCAAAAGAATAAGCCCGATCACGAGAAAGATGATGATCCCTGTTGGCATCACATAAACGACCAGCCCCGCCACCTTCTCTCGAAAGGGGACTTTGGCCACATCATAGGAGGGAGCGAGGGAAGGCCTGAACAAACAGGCAAACACGATATAGCAGGAATAAAAAAGGGCCATCAAGAGCCCCGGTATAATGATAGCCATCAAAGTCTGGCCGATGGATATCCGGCCGATGGAGCACAGAATAATGGCCATGGCGCTGGGAGGAACCATCATGGCTAAGCCGCCACTGCCTAAAATGGGACCGAGCACCATATGCTTGTGATAGCCCCGGCTTTCCATTTCCGGGACCAGAACCGCACCCAAAATAGCCACGCTGGCCATGCTGGATCCCGTTAAAGTGGACATTATGGTGCCCGCAGCGACGGTGAGCAAACTCAAACGCCCCGGGATTCGGCCCATCCATTTGCCCAACACATCAATAACATTGAGAGCAATACCCGAGTGGACCATCAGCTCTCCCATCAGGACAAACAGAGGAATGGGGAGCAATGTAAAAGACGTCAACGTTGTATATATGCTGAGAATCAGCTGTTCCAGCCCCACAGTCCCGCCAAACAACACGTAGGCCCCTATGATGACGACCGTAAAGAGGCTGACCACGATGGGCATTCCGGATGTCATCAGAAACACCATGCCGCCCAGTATAAGCAAAAGTAGCCATGGCCATTCCATTGAGCTCTACTCCTTCATTCCATTGAGAGAATGATTTTCCGCTTCAACCGTTCCTGAACCCGCCCTCACTCCGTCTGGATCAACCCGTCGTTACCGATTCTCTAGTACCTGGGTGGCTTTCGTTGCCACTTTGGGGCGCACCCCAAGCATGTATAAATCCATAGGCCCTTCTGATAAACTGGAGCATGAATAAAAAACTTCCAAAAGGGATCACCATAGTAAAAGGGTACTTCGGGAGCTCAAGATATGTCGGGGTCAGGGTCCCGGACTGATAGAGGTGCCACGTGACTTTTATTCCAAAGCACGTCAGGACAAAGAACACGATGGCACCAAGGATGGAACCGGCGACATTGCAGACCAATTGTATTTTCGGGTTCAGGCGCTCTACCACCACATCCATTTTCACATGGGCATCCTTTTTGAGCACCCACGCAGCCAATAGAAAGGCCAGATAAAGCAAAATGTATTCGTTGATTTCTATCATCCATCCTAGTGGTCGATTCAGAAAGTACCTCGAAAAGATCACGGCGCATACGCTAAAGGAGGCAAAGACGAGCAGAACCCCTGCGAAAAAGGCCAGCCCGTCAAGAATCCTATCAAAAACAGTCCCGACTTTCATAAGAACTCCCTACAAAAACTCGGATAGACAGCAAAAACCCTTTACCCTATATAACCCGTCCATGGGTTATTCATGTTTTTGCGTATGGTGTTTTTGGGTTTTTAGGCATTGGCCTTGACGTGGGGATATTAAGGCCAATGCCTCCACAAGGTTTGAAGTTGAACTCAGGTTATTTTACTTTTTCTATAAGCTGTTTAAAATCGCTGACCACCTTTCCGAACCTCTCTTCTTCGTGCTGCCACGAACTATTGTAGATTTTGTCATAGTACCATTTCTCCACCTCGGGCGAGAATTTGTAAAATTCCACCCCTGTGTCCATCATTATCTTCCGTGCCTGCTTTTTTTGGTCTATTTCATACTGGACTTGTTCTTTCTCAAATTCGATCATCCTCCCCATGATCAGATCCTGAAGATCCTTGGGTAGCTTGTTCCAGGAGTTCAGATTCCCGATGAGAACCCCTGTGGCCTGGAAGTAGGGATGGTCGATGACATATTTGGTTTTCTCGTGAATGCCCCAGGCAACCCATGCGGGCAGTGGAACGGAAGTAATTCCGTCGACCAAATTCCTTTCCATCGCCGTGTAATACTCGCTCAGCTTAAGGGTGACCACGCCGGCGCCCATGGCTTCCACTGCAGGACGGCCCGATCCGGCAGCCCCTATTCTAAGTCCCACAAAATCCTCCGGCTTCATGGGTTTCTTGTTCATATACGTATAGAAGTAGTCATCCCTGCTGGGGTTGCACCTGCCCATATACTTGATTCCGTATTTCGCATGGTGTTTATCCCAGTAGTCATAAACCCCGTTTGTTCTTTCTTCCTCGGGCAGGAAAGGGGAAAACCTCGTGGCAGCCGCGCCTGGAACGATTTCCTGATAAAAGGTGACCAGGGCCGTGGCGAAATCCACAATGCCTCTATGCACAGCATCCCCTAGGTCACGCTCCGGTAAGCTTTCAGGCCCGCCGCGGTACTTGACGACCAGTTTGCCCTTGCCGCGCTCGTTGATTACGTCGAAAAGGGCCTTTTGAACGGATAATGTCTCGGGGTGACTTTTGGGAAGGAACGACGCCCAGTTGAGGACAACCTCTTTGGCAAAAGCCTTGCCAGTGGGTAGAACGACCGGGGTCAGAAAAAAGGAAACACAAATGACTATCATCACTACTTTTAGCCTTTTCATGCCAAACCTCCTAAATGACATTTTTGGTTGATAAGAACTCAAGAGCCTTTTTCTTTTGCCTTTGCTGCCCATCACCTCCTTTCTTCCAAAGCTTGAAGCAAATTCATCAGGGCGCCGTCAACGGAAAATTTCCTTTACCGCGCCGGCAATCTTTTCTTTGTTGGGCAAGTAGAGTTTCTCATAAGGATGGCGGGGAAGGGGTGTAAAAGGGGCTCCAACTCTGATGATCGGTGAATTTAGCGCAGTGAATCTTTTCTCCGCAATGAGTGCTGCCACCTCACCTCCCACACCGCCGGTTTTGGGCGCTTCGTGCACGATAAGCGCGCGGTGTGTCTTGGCAAC
>JARRRH010000185.1:0-5223 GCA_037380925.1 Deltaproteobacteria bacterium
GACTATATTTGATGATGATCTGACAGGTGGTATTGTCAGGAAAGCATTGGCTGCTGGAGTAAAATGAAGATCCTGAAGGTCCCCGGGATGCTTTTGTTTTCGGAGTTCGTGGGCACCGCCCTGCTGATCAGCGTGGGGCTTTCTGTGGTAATTCTTGATTTCAGCCCGGACAGCCCGGCGACGGCTCTCATCCCGAGCGAAGGGGTCCGTCGACTTATCACCGGGTTCCTGTTCGGCACCACCGGCGGACTCATTGCCGTCTCGCCCGTCGGGAAGACCAGCGGCGCCCACATCAATCCTGTGGTCACCATTGCCTTCTGGCTGAGGCGGAAGATGGGCACAGGGCACGCCTTAGGATACGTTCTCGCCCAGCTCGCCGGAGGGGTCGTCGGAGCCGTCCCGTTGCTTGTCTGGGGAAAGGCGGGTGCAGTCGTTCAGTTTGGAGCCACCCTGCCTGGGAAGGGCTACGCTTCCTGGGAAGCGGCCCTGGGCGAGACGGCAACCACCTGTGCCCTCATCGCTCTCCTGTTTCTCGTCCTCGGGCACAAGCCGATACGAAAATTCACGCCCATGCTCTTTCCTTTTCTCTATGCGGTCATGGTCTACCTCGAAGCTCCCCTCTCCGGGACGAGCACCAATCCTGCGCGCAGCCTGGGACCGGAAGTGATTTCGTGGGAGTTTCGTGCCTGGTGGATTTACTGGGCGGGGCCGATGATGGGAACCCTTCTGGGGTTGGCCATACACAAGCTGGCCTGGCTGAGGTTCCTCGAGGTGGAAGTGGCCAAACTCTATCACTTTGAACATGATCCCTATCACGTGTTCAAGCAGCAGAACGAGCTTTCTTCACCGGGAGAGTGTCCTCCATGAATCGAGAACGCTGCTTGAGAGCTGCACTCTGGAAATATTCGGAATGCAACCCCGAGGCCGTGAGCGTGCACTGTTTTGTGAAAACTGTATTTTCGAGGGAAACGGTACGCACGCAGATTTCTTTGATAAGGAGGCTTTTTTATCGTCCTTCGTGGGGAGCTCCATTTCGGTCTCCGCCAGCCAGCATGTTGTGCGTCCCAGCACAGGCTATAACGCTTTGTAGAGGATTCTGATCGCCACCAGCCCAAGTGCGATAGAGAGACTCCGGATGAGCCAGACTCCCTTGAAGCGATTCGACAGGTGGGCTCCTACCTGAGCCCCGATCAGGACTCCGATGGCCAGAGAAACCGTTTTGGACACACCCTGAGAAAAGGCGCCGGTGAGGATGTGGGCGACCGTGCCGGCGAGAGCCATTTGGGCAAGGATGAAATGAGAGGTTGCGGTGGCAATATGAATCGGGAAGTGCAGCAAATAGGTCAGGGCAGGGACATGGATGATGCCGCCTCCAATCCCGAAAAAACTTGAGATGTATCCCACAAACAGGCTGATGCCGATGCCCAGGTAAGGGTTGAAGGAGAAACAGTAGTTAGTATCGTGGGCGTCCGTCAGATCCCGAGAGGTCCAGTATTTGGGGGTGTTCGACGTTTGGCATGGTCTTTCTTTAGGCTCGGAGCGAAAAGCGAGGAAGGCGGCGGCGGCGAGGAGAACGGCTCCGAAGATGGTGTCGAACAAATGCCTGGGCACGTGACGGGTATTCAGGGCCCCAAACACGGCTCCCGGCGTCGCGGCTGCTCCAAAAAGGAGCCCGGACTTGTAGTCGATGCGCTTCATCATGGCATAAGCTTCGGAACCCGACACGGTGTTGAAGAAGACCACGGCAAGGGAAATGCTTGTGAGCAGCTCGGGGCTGTCATGAGGGTAGAGCAGGAGCAGGATGGGCATGAGGACAAACCCTCCGCCCGCTCCGATGAGCGTGCCGTAGGCGCCGACACCGAATCCCAGGCCGATCAATCCTATGATATCGATGGGGTGTGCAAGCATGGTCATCCGCTTTCATCCTGCCCTTAAACCAGTGATCGGGAAGCCGGTAATGGGTAAATCGGTGGCAGCCGCCGGTCGGTAGGATGGGTTGAGCCGTTTGTTCGAGGTGAAACCCATGCTGCACCTAAAATGGGGCCGGCACGATGCCGGCGATGAGGGAAAGCAAGGGTGAAGGCGCAATTCCCGACCAGAGGAGGAAAATGAGAATGAGGCCCCCTCCGATTTGCTCATAAAAGTCCGCCGCCGAAGTGGGCACCTCTGCTGTGGCGGGCCTCATGTAAAGGGAGACCACCACCTTCATATACAGGTCGATGGAGAGCACCACCATGGCGATGGCGATAACGGCAAGGGCGACGACTCCTGCCTGGAGAACGGCCCTGAAAAATATCACTTTGCCCACAAACCCGGCTGTCGGAGGCAGTCCGGCCAGGGAAATAAGGCAAAAGGCGAGAACGGCCGAACTCCAAGGGCGGGAGTAACCAAGACCTTGGTAGTCTTCGAGAGCATCGCGATCCTTTTTTTCCTCGGACAGGGAAGCGATAATTCCGAAAGCGCCCAGATCCATGGCCGCATAAACGATGAGATAGAAGGCCAGGGCGAAAAGGCCGCTTTCCAGCTTAACGGCCAGCAAGGTCATGATGAGGTAGCCCATCTGGGCTACTGAAGAGTAAGCCAAAAGGCGCTTCAGATCGGACTGGCTGAGAGCGGTCACCGTTCCCACCACCAGGGTCAGGAAGGCGACGATCCAGAGCATCGGCTTAAATGTACTCCACAGAGGATCCTGGAGGTGAAAGCAAAGGCGGATGAAGAACGCAAAGACCGCCACCTTTGAACCGGTGGCGAGAAAGGCGGTCACCGGCGCGGGCGACCCCTGATAGACATCAGGCGTCCAGAGATGGAAGGGCACCATGGAGATTTTGAAACCGATCCCCACCACAATAAGGGCTACCCCTGCGATCATGATCTGAATGTCCACCGACTCCAGACCGGAAGGGAAATCAGATCTGACCGCCAGTGAACCGGCCCCTGCATACCAGAGGCCGATACCAAAAGTGAGAAACGCGCTCGCCACCGCTCCGGTAATAAGGTACTTGAGCCCGGCTTCCCCTGAAAAAGGGTCGTCCTTGCGGATAGCAATCAGAATGTAAAGGGAAATGGACAGAAGCTCCAAACCGAGGAAGAAGATAAGCCAGTGAGAGGCTCTGGCCACCAGGTCCATACCAAGTGTTGCAAAGAGAAGGATGGCGTAATATTCGTCACTGTCAAAACCCCGGCTCCTGCCGTACCGGGAGGAAAAGAGGACGGTGACGAAAGCAATGGAAGAAATCAAAGTACTGAAAAGCCGGGCGTAGTCTTCAGAGTCGAGCATGCCGGACAGAGTCATTCCCGCCCTAGGAGCCCAGGCTGATGCCGCTATGGCCCCGGCCAGGAAGATCAGGGCCAGGAGGAAGAGCAGCTTGTCAGGCCGGCGTTGCCAGAAAGCACCTGCGCAGAGAATTAGGAGACCTCCGGCAGAGATTAAGATTTCAGGGAAAATAGCAAGCCATGTACTTTCCATAGTAGTTCCTCGTGCAGGCCTTCAGCCGCCTAAGTCGCCCCGTGGGACATCATCACTTTGATCAATCCATTCACCGGCTCCTCAAAGAGACCCAGGACCGGTTTCGGCCACAGGCCGAGAAATAGGACGCTGAGGGCGAGTGTGCCCAGGATAAGGATTTCACGAGAATCGAGGTCCCGCAGCGCAGATTCCTCTCCCCTGAAATCGACGAAGACGGCGTCCTGGACCATCCTCAGGACGTAAATGAGACCCAGGAGCAGGCCGGTAAACCCGAAGGCCGCGGCCACGGGGTTCACCCGGTAGGTCCCGATGAGGATGAGGATCTCCCCCACGAAGTTGTTGAGACCGGGCAACCCGAGGGCGGCCATGGAAAAAAAGAGAAAAAAGGCACTGAACACGGGCATCTTCTTCCACAGCCCGCCGAAATCCTCGAATTTCCTGGAATGGAACCGCTCACCGAGCATGCCCACGAGAATAAAGAGGGCCGAGGTGGTCACCCCGTGGTTGATCATCTGAAGGAGCGAGCCGCTGAGAGTGACGGCGTTGAGCACGGCGAGCCCGAGAACGATAAGACCCATGTGAGCGATGCTGGAGTAAGCGATGAGGCGTTTCATGTCCACCTGGGAAAGGGCGATCCACGAGACGTAGAAAAGGGCGAACAGGCCAAGCACGATCAGCACGGGCACGGAGGCCCGGAAGGCGAGGGGAAAAAGGGGAAAGGCAAAACGGAACACGGCATAGGTCCCGGTCTTCAGGAGGAGACCGGCCAGAATGACGCTTCCCGCCGTGGGCGCCTGGGTGTGGGTGTCGGGGAGCCAGGTGTGCACCGGCACCATGGGGATCTTGATGCCGAAAGAGAGCATGAACGCGGTGTAGAGCCATCCCTGAACCCCCGCGGAAAGAGAGGTTCCAATCAACGGGGCAAGGCCGAAGGTGTATGTGCCTGTTTGGCGGCCGTGGACGACATACAGGCCGATAACGGCGATGAGCATGAAGAGGCTCCCGGCCATGGTGAACAGGATGAACTTCATGGTCGTCCGCGTGCGCTCCTCATGGCCCCAGATGCCGACCAGAAAGAACATGGGAATAATCTGCACTTCCCAAAAGAGGTAGAAGAGAAAGAGGTCGGTGGCGACGAACACCCCGAGAATCCCGGTGAAGGTAAAGAGCAAAAAGAAATGATAGGCGCTTACCTTTTCCCCGATCTGCCTCCACGACACGAGTACACAGAGCACGCCCAGAAAGGCGGTCAAGAGGAGGAGCATCAGGCTGAACCCGTCCGCAGCCATGGTGTAGCGGATCCCCACCGTGGGAATCCAGGGGTGGTCTTCCACCCGGAGCCACGGACCGGTGCCGTTCCTGAGGCCCGGGATAAAAAGAAGCAGCACCAGGGCAAGATCCGCCAACATCACCGCCAGAGAAACGGTGCGGCACAGCCCGGGCCGCCCCGGCCTGGCCAGGACAAAAAGCGCGCCTAGGAGGGGCAAGAAAACGATCGCGGAGAGAAGAGGGAATCCGTTCATCCGGATATTCTCCTTACCAAAGGGTAGCCCCGCCTACAAAGAGGCACAGGAGCCCGAGCAGACCTACCAAAAAAGCCGTGAGGTACGTGGATAGTCTCCCAGTTGTCCAGAGTCTCAACACCGTGCTCGAGGAATTGAAGCTGATGCCGAAGGCCTCGATGTTCCTGTCTACCGTCTTTTCGTCAACCCGCCGCCACAGCAATCCCGCCGCCCAGCGGTAGGGGGCGACAAGAA
>JARRRH010000186.1:0-5223 GCA_037380925.1 Deltaproteobacteria bacterium
ATTTTCGCTCTTGCAAGCTTCTCTCGTCTGGTCATGGTATCTTCTCCCCTTGGACAATTGCTACGGGAACACCTTGACCTTTTTACAGTCCAATGTCAACTCAAGTCTAAACTAACCCAGTTTATAGCATCTTTCAAACATTAAACTAAAGAGGTCAAGCTCTGCCAGTTCAAGGCAAGCGCGAATGATCTGGTAGATAAAGGCTCTCTTCACTGCTTCTTGGCCCATGGGCCTCCTGGTGACAGGGCTATCATTAACCTGCCAACCTTGACAATTATGAAAATCTATAGGAGGTAATATCTATGAAAAAGAAACACTTCCCTAAAGGCCTTGACGATCGGATGCGAGATCAGGACGGTACGATTCGAAAAAAACGGAGCGATACCAAGATCGGGACTTTGCGTAAAGAATATGGGGAAGATTTTGCCCGAGGCTATCGTTCCGATGCAACCCTCGGAACCGTCTTGGAAAACGAGGGCTTAGAAAGCCTCAGTCAACTTTTGAAAAAAGATTAGTCCTCAGCCTCTCGCTTTCAATCAATGAAAAGAACCGGGATCCCCGAAGGGACCCCGACGCTATGTTCAAGCCGTCAGGCAGCCTGCTTATGCATCTCTGCAATCACTGGCCTGATATTCCCCTCCTCCAGCCACTCCGGCTTAGGAAGGAAGAACCTCATCTATCCGCCCCAGCTGCTCCAGCACGGCAGCCAACTGCTGGTAGACCGGCGCCGGGTCCCCCGTCTGGTAAGGCATCTTGCCAGCTTGCGTCGCGGCCTTCGCCAGCCTCACCAAGACGTCCGGGATGGCCTGCTCCGGAATTCCAGATACCTTGACACCCCGGTAGTTGCTAAGGATAGCTTGGATCGCTTTGGGCATTCGTTTTGCATCGGGGGTGCCGTCTGTGTTGCAGTAGGGCAATTTCCAGGTGGTAGGCTTGCCCGGGTGACCCACGTAGCCGAAGCACTCGGCCGGTAGTTTATATTTCGGATGGAGGATGGCGCCGGCGCCGTCAGGAGCGATTTCAGACTCTGTAGGACCGGGGGCGTCGGGAAGGAGGCTCAGACCCCCGTGGCTCTCAAAATCGTCTCTTGGTCGATAGATACCATGGATACTAAGCCACCATAAGTCTGTAGCAGGATCTGAGGCATCCAGGCGCACCACAACCCGATCCTTCAGGCCGCCATGGATCATGTCGGCCGCATAGAGCATATAGCCGTCACTGACGGCGACACACCGCACCTTCTGCTCGCCGGCATATCGGACCGCCTGATTTAGTGCCGCCTCCACCGCCTTCCGGTGCCAGGCGAGGGCCCCGGGGCGCTTGATTTCGATGAGCAGATATTTCACCCCCAGGCTGGTAAGGAGCAAGTCCGCATAATCCACCTGGTTATTGAGGTCAGAAATCGACCAGTCAAGGACTTCAGTAAAGAGATCTTCGACGATGTTTTCCGCGACCTTTTCGGCCGCTACTCCGTGTCTATCCTGTTGCACAAGCCTTGCCTGGCGCTTCTCAGTGAAGCTCGTCCAGGTTGAATTGATTCGATCTACGCAACGGCGATATGAAGCCAGACCTTTAACCACCGGGGCGCGCTCCTTTTCTATCTAAACCAGAAAATTTTTCCCTGCGCTATCGCGCTTTGCCAAGGAAGATTATGTCATAAGGTCATGGGATTTTCGCCAGCAGCTACCTCATTCAGTAAAATGCCATAGATGGTTCCGCCCAAGTGTTCATAGGTTTGTTCAAGGTCAGAGCCAAGTCGCTGGCGCTGGGTTTTTCATATCGGATTCCTTTATGTACGGGTTAGCCATGAGCTCCAGAGATTGCCCTGCTTATTCCAAGGCCATGACTAATTAACTGGCCTCATAGCTCTGAATCAGAAAAGGCTTGGCTCTCTCTAAAGCCTCATCCGAGTCAATGGTAATCTCCAAATCCCCTGTCCCGAAATGACCGATATTGCGGACATCTCGCATAAATCCATTTTCCAAGGGTGCGTTGTCCGGGTTGACCTTCACATATGCCAGAAGGGTTCCGGTCTGTGGGTGAATTTCAACACAGGCAAAGTTCTTGATGCGTTTGAAGGCAAAATAAAATTTCAGGGTTTTCATCTGGACGTCGTCGCCCAAAGCCAAAAGAAAGGCCTTGAGGGCTTCGAACCGGTCCCGCAGATCATCCCTTGACTGAGCCAGGTATTCCGAGACCGTTTTATACACCTTGACGCCTTTCTTTGGCGTAGTTTCCCCCGCGTCTCCGGTTTGGGCAGTGGTGGCATTAATCAATTCAAATAACAGGAGGGAATCGCCATAGCGCCGGTACCGAATCAATTCGATATTTCGATTAATTTGCTGAACGGCATGCTCGTCATAGCGGGTGAAATCTCCGGCGATGCACATCAGGCGGGGGCTGGTCCACTCAATGCTATCGGCGGCCGTCTGGCCAAACTGCTTGAGCACCAGCAAGGTAAATTCTCCTTTATGGTCCAAGAGCCAGTCCAGATAGTAAAGGCCCTGATTGATGACATTTTCGTTTAGGGCCCGCTTGTACTCAATGATAACCGGACAGCCGTTTTCGTCGAGGCCCAGCGTGTCGATGCGCCCCCCATGGGTCTTTCCCGTAGAATACTCCGAGGCCAGAAAACGCACCCCGAAAAAAGGCTCCAAATGTTTTTCGGTGAGGGTTTGAAGGGATTTCTCTACGGCAACCGACTGACCGGCAAGTTCCCGCACCTCGGGACCATTAATTTCGAATAGCTTGATGTCGCTCATGGGACTTCCCCCCTTTACAAGAGAAGCAGCGCCCCAATCATAACCTGTTAAAGGGCATAACGATCACCATTGATCTCAAGCCAATTCTCGATTTCCCGGTAATCTGGCGCAGCCCTGCGAAGAGTCTGATAAAATGCTGCACTGTGGTTATGCTCATGCAAGTGGACCAGTTCGTGGATAGCCAAATACCGGATTACATTAGGAGGTAGAAGCATCACGCGCCAATGAAAATATAAGTCCCCGGCGCTATTACACGAGCCCCACCTAAATTGCAAATCCCGAATAGAAATTGTTCGTGGCTCGGCAAGAACCCGCTCCTTCAGGATATCGATCGCTTTGCTGATGTATCCCTGTCCTTGGGACATATACCACTTGATGAAGTGATTGCGTCCATTCCCAGCCGCTGACCGAGGCATTACAAAACGACCATTCAGAAGCCGCAACTGGGGTAAATTTGCTTCACCGTCCCGGGGATCAAGCAGCTTCAAACGATATTTCTTGCCTAAATAATAAAACCCTTCTCCCGTAACATATTCCTTACTTTCGCCCATGCGAAGCACGATTTCCTTTTGTCCGAGCTTTGTGTAAATCCATTCCTGTTTACGCCGAACTATGGATTCCAGCTCTTGTTGCGAAAGGGATTCAGGAATGTTGATAACGACTTCGCCAAACCTATCCACAATGAGGTCCACGGTGCGACGACGGGGGCTCCGCCTTACCTCGACCTCCAGATCATCGATGTGAAGGACTTCGCTCATGCCACCAAGAACCTGTGCCTGCTTTTCGCTAAGTCCACGAATCGAATAGCCAATTCTTGAACCTTGTCATTGGGAACTAACCGCGAACGACGCAGGGAACGATACACCCAATTCTCCAACCGCTGACGGCTGGGAGGGTCACGCCAGAATCCGACTCGACAGATTTCCTCCTTGATGTGATCGACGATCTCAACTGTCGTGGTCACCGCTATTCGGAAAGCATCGTCTTCCAGTGTCTTGCCAGCGGATTCCTCAATCGCCTCTTTCAGGAGGCCGAAGAATGGAGCCTGCACCTTGGGGGCGAGACCCTCGACTTCCTGCTCTCGGCCCTGTTTCAGTTCCTCCTCGATAAATCGATGAAGCTCCCGCTCCAGTTCTGTCCAGTTGTCCCTGAGACCCTGAAGAATCTGCTCCAGTTTCTCACTCAATTTTGTAAACAGCACCGGGTCTTCGTGTAAGTGAATGCTGATATGGTGGCGCGCAGCATGTAACATCCGGGAAGCCCGCGCCTTTGCTGACTTCCCCTCATTCACATGATCGGCGAAGTTTACATCCAGGATTTCAATGGGGGGGATCTTCGGATCGATGCCGTTGGCGGCGATGTACTCGTCGATCAGTTGCTTGACCTTGTGCTTCACGCCATAGAGGTTTAATTGGTCGTCGTAATAGAGATTCGCAGCGACCTTGGCAATAAACCCTAAAATCTTGGCATCCTTAATGTAAGGCATGGCCTCAGGGCGTGGCATGACGATGCCGAGACTCTCCAAGAAAAGGCGCAGCTTATTGATGAACTCTGCTCGAATCTTCACATCCGCCAGAAGGTCGACGCATGCCTCGATATCCCTTATGCTTGAGATGCCCCGGGTGAGGAACACGTCAACGGCGCGCTTGTGCCGGTCCCGTAGCTTCGGCACTTCGTCCCGAACGTCGATCATGGGGTCGTGGGTTTCATCGTCGTAGTCGCCAAGAGCATCGTGTAGGTGCCGCGCAACGCCGATGTAGTCCACGATATAACCGCAATCCTTGCCGCGTACCCGGCGGTTCACACGAGCAATCGTCTGCAGCAGTTCGTGGGCCACTACCTTCCGGTCAAGATAAAGCACCTGTTCGACAGGAGCATCGAACCCTGTGGTCAACATGCTTTTAACGCAGAGGAACGCCAGGCCTTCACGCTTGGTGGGATCTTCGTGAAAAAGAGGCTTCTTGAAGCGAGCGATGTGGGTATCTTGCTTGGACTTATCGGTCCAGTCACGCCAGGAGGGCGGGTCATTGTGGTTGTGTGATACTACGGCCTTGAACTCCAGCCGTCTGATAGTGTCCAGATATTTTGCTGCGCCGACCAGGAACTGCATGTACTCGTCTTCCTGCTCAAGCTCGTCCTCTGGCATACGCCGCTTGCCGGGGTCGAGGGCCTCGATTTCCTGAACGAGCCTGCCTCGGGCCTCCTCTAACGCATCGCAGTAGCGAATGGCCCCCTGCCGGGAAACCGCTACGACCTGCGCTTTAAAACCGTTTGGAAGCACAGCCCGCACGTAGTGGCGCAGCATGTCTGCCGCCTTTTCGGAAATAAGCTTGGGCGCTTCGAGCACGTCGCCCTCGGCGGCGTACTTATTCTTGATGACTTGTTTTTCTGCCTCTGTATAGTCGCGGAACAGATCCTCGAACTTCTGATCGAGCCGGTCCGTGTGTTCTACCAGCCCTTC
>JARRRH010000187.1:0-7120 GCA_037380925.1 Deltaproteobacteria bacterium
GTTCTGAAAACAGAGGACTGATAGATCTGGCCAGGGCCAACTAGGACAACTTTTTCATGGTTTATACCAACGGCACCTTGATCGACAAGGATCTCGCCCGGCAGATGGGGGAGGCGGGAAATGTCACGCCCGCCATATCGGTGGAAGGTTTCGAGGAAAAGACCGATCGAAGGCGCGGGAAAGGGTGCTTCAAGAAGATCATGGAAGCTTTCAATAATTTGAGAGAAGCGGGTGTTCCATTTGGGATTTCCGTTCAGGCTACTAGAGAAAACTGGGACGAGGTGTCGAGTCGAGAATTTATGCGTTTCTATTTTGAAGAGCAAGGAGCCTTTTACGGCTGGTTGTTCCAGTACATGCCTATTGGTCGAAGCTACACGCTCAGAGAGATGGTTACACCTGAGCAGCGTCTTGAGATGTTTAGAAGAAATGTATGGGCCATCAAAGAGGGAGGATACAACTATATGGACTTCTGGAATCAAGGTGTCATGACGGACGGCTGTCTGGCAGCGGGAAGAAATGGGGGTTATCTTTACATCGATTGGAATGGGAATGTCCTTCCCTGTGTGTTCATTCCCTTCCATTGTGACAATATTTTTGCGATTTACAGTCGGGGGGGTACCCTGAACGATGTCCTCTATTCAACCTACTTCAAAAAGATCAGGGAATGGCAGCATAACTATGCTCTGGGCAGACCGCCACAGGAAAAGGATAACCTGATCCTTCCTTGCCCGATAAGGGATCACCATGAAGCCATCTACAGGATTTTACAGGATTCCCGGCAAGTCGTGCCGTCGGATGAATCGGCCAAGGCGTCTGTTGAAGACAAAGCCTACCACGAGGGACTTTTCGCTTACGACGAGGCCCTGAGAGAGGTGATTGATCCTGTGTGGCAAGAGGAATACCAAAGCACAGTAACGAGGCACAAGGTGTGAGGTGTCGGTGAATTCGTCAACCACCTCCATCGTGCTCTTTCGTCGAAGATATGCCCACGAAGAGGGATGGCGTACCGCTGTATCGCTTCACGCCCACACCCGTCATTCCAAGGAAAATCTTGGTTTCGTCCATGGCTATGCAGGCCGAATTCCCGTTATTTCAAGGTTCTACCGACAGGAAACTAACCGATATCTTCGTTGTCAGGGGAAGGCACTTGATTTCAGGCGAGCTTATTGGACACCCCCGCTGCCTGCCTGGAAGGTCTATGAATCCGAGAGGGAGAGAATCCATGACTCCCTTGGGATAGAGGCTCTGGTTTCGCTGACAGATCACGATGAGGCGCCTCAAACCTTGCCGCCCCAATACTCGGATTCCCGGCAAAAAATGCCTATTTCACTGGAATGGACGGTTCCCATCGCCCCGAACCTTTTTCATCTCGGGGTGCATAATGTCCCCTTCGCTTTGTCAGAGACAGTAGTCAAAGGGCTCATTTCGTACACGAACCGGCCTGGCAAGGGAGATCTCGGTCAGCTTCTCGACTGGATCAATGAGTATCCGGAGACTTTGGTGGTGCTCAATCATCCCCTTTCGGATCTCGAACATCTCGGCCGGGAAGCCATCAAAAAGTCGGTTCAAAATTTTCTCAGTCAGTATAGAGGGAAGGTACATGCCTTGGAAATCAACGGCTATCGAACCTGGGAAGAGAACCGGGCCACCATGGCTTTGGCAGAGCGGTTCCAACTGCCCCTGATCTCCGGCGGTGACCGGCATGGCTGCGCATCCAATGCGGTGCTGAACCTTACAAGTGCGGAAAGCTTTTCAGAATTTGCCGCTGAAATTCGCCATGACAGGATCAGCCGCATCATCATAATGCCGGAATACCGGAACAAGTCCCTTCTGGTTCGCAAAATGGAGACCGTGGCAGATTTCTTTCGTGGCTACCCCCAGTCTCCCCATGGCCGGCAGCCGTGGACCGATCGCGTCTTCTTTCAACTGGAGGACGGCGTTGTGCGCCCTTTATCCTATTACTGGCAACGGACGGTGCCTATGTGGGTCAAATCCGTTATGTGGGTTATCCGTCTTGTGGGATTTCAGTATGCACGCGAGATTTTGAGGATTGTCCTGGCTAGAAAAAGAGAAGACGTATCGTTCTGACCCTAAGGGAACCTTCGACGGAGAGGGCCTAATGCTGGGACGGTAAACCCCCCAGGGTGGCCCAAAGCCCACCCCCGATAATGAGTCCCCCAAAGAGCATGTGGACTTCTTGCATGGGCTCCCCCAAAAGGAGGGCCCCGAGTACCGGAATCATGGAGATTCATTGCGATAATGATCACACCGTTACGGGGCGTCTTTCCGGGCGTATGAAAAAATACCGGATCAAGGTGATGGTTGGAGACAATGTCCAAGTGCGCGTCTCACCGTATGACCCCTCCCACGGACTGATTACCTACCGTATAAAATAGGTTTTCCTTCTCTGCAGACTGCATAATCCAAATTTTGTTGACATTTATTCTAATCTAGAATATTCCATATTGGAATTACAGTCAGGCAAGCCAATGAAAACAAGAACATGCACTGAATTTGTGCTTTTGGGAGCTCTTTTGCAAAGACCCAAACACGGCTACGAGATCATGCAATTTCTAGAGCCTGCCCTGGGGTCAACATGGCAGGTAAGCACGAGCCAGCTCTATGTCCTCGTGAAAAGGCTTGAGCGGGAGGGCCTGTTGGAATCCGCCGTGGAGAGCCAGGATAACAGACCCTCGAAGCGTGTTTTTTCTTTGACGCCGGGGGGTCGCAAGGCCTTCTTGAAATGGGTTCACAGCCCTGCAAAACACGTCCGCGACCTGAGGGCCGAATTCCTGGCCAGGCTTTTCTTCTTTCGTCATCTGGCTCTGAAAGGCGGCACAGAACTCGTTGATTCCCAAATAAGGACCTTAGAAGAAATCAGGCAGGGAATTCTCAAGAAGAAGGACAAAGAGCCCGATCCCTTTAAGGGCCTTGCTCTGGGAACCAAGACCATGATGATCCATATGTGGCTCCAATGGCTTCGTCAAGAAGCAAAACCCTTTGTGAGAAGGATCCATACAGATGAATGATGTGTACCGTGTGATCGGGAAAAAGGCGTTCGACCTGTGTCGAGATAAAGATCTCCTAGAACAACCGGTGCGTGTTAAGGCCCGGGTGTTGAGTACTGAAGAAGCCATAGGAAATCCGGAGACCCACGACTTCCCTCTTCAGAAAGGGAAAGAACGGCTCATGCAGGCCGAGTTCCGCGATGGTCTTGGCCAGGCATTCACAGACCAGTATGGCGATTTTGAGGGCATACTTGAAGATGTCCTGGAAATGAGACTTGAAAACAACTTTCGGCGGGCCGTTTTTGTAGCCACACTGAACGCTGTGCTGCGGCACACGCACCGGATCAAGGGAACTGTTCACTGCCGGGACAGAGGCCCGGATGAGTGTGCCATCCAACTGGTTCGTCATTTGAGAGCCCGGTACGGCTCTGTGAAGATTGCCCAGGTTGGATTTCAGCCGCGCATGGTGGAACACTTAAGTTCTGAGTTTCCATTGAGGGTGCTGGACCTGGATGCGGAGAACATAGGCGCCCTGAAGTTTGGAACGACCATCGAAGGCCCGGAGAACACAGAAGATGCCGTGGCATGGGCTGATCTTTTGTTGGTTACCGGCACGACTCTGGTGAACAACACCTTAGGCGATTTCCTTGGGGCCAGACCCGTGATTTTCTACGGCACCACCGTTGCGGGAGCATCTCACCTGATGGGTTGGGATCGATTTTGCGCCAGCAGTGCTTGAAGGATCTGACCATGCTCGTTCTGTTGGGTTTTGGCGGCGTTTTGGCGGGAACAGTGGGGGGTTTACTGGGCATCGGCGGCGGAATTCTCATTATGCCTTTGCTCAGGTTTGTGGTCGGACTCCACCCCGCCTATGCCGCAGGAACCTGCGTTGTTGCCGTCTTTTTTACTACCCTGGGAGGCGGTTTGAAGCATTTGAAACTGGGGCATATCTCCATTGGCTCCATTCTGCCGGTCGTCTTTTCAGGTCTTTTTTCCTCGGTCCTCTTCTCCATCCTCTTCATGTATTTCACCCGGCAAGAATACTGGCTGGACATGGCCACAGGCATAGTTTTTTCATTCGTGGCCCTGCGCATGCTTTGGGAAGGCATTTCCCAGCCTGTGAGGGAAAAGGCAGGAAACCACAAGTCATCCCAGATTCAAGGTTCCGTTGTGGCGAAAGTGGTGATCGGGGCTATGGCGGGCGTCCTCCCCGGACTCCTGGGAATCGGAACCGGAGCTGTTCTGGTGCCGTCTTTTGCGTTCGCACTGAATGCGCCGATCAAAATTGCGGTCGGGTCCTCCCTGGCCTGTTTCAGCCTCAATGCCTTGGCCAGTTCGGTATTCAAGCTCGCCCAGGGCGTTGTCCAGGTACCTATCCTTGTTCCACTGTGCGCAGGGACTTTGATCGGGTCCCGTGTCGGAGCCACATTGAACGGCCGGCTCCCCTCGCCGCTGCTGAAGGTCTTGTTCGGGCTGGTTTTTGTCTACGTGGCCTACAAGTACGCAGGGTCAGGAATCAAATCCTTGATCCTGACAAGTTGAGCGCTCGACCCCGGTCGCAGCGTCACAAGGGATAATAGTAGTCTAGGCCCAAATGGGTGATCTGCTCCTCGCCCATGAGATAGCGCAGGGTGTTCTTTAATTTCATGGACTGAATGAACAGGTCATGCTCGGGATAGAGATTCGGGGCGCATTGGGGGCTTTTGAAATAAAATGAGAGCCATTCCTGGACGCCGGTCATAGCAGCCCGCTGGGCCAGGTCCATGAAGAGGACCAAATCCAACACAATGGGTGCCGCCAATATGCTGTCCCGGCAGAGGAAATTCACTTTGATCTGCATGGGATATCCCAGCCAGCCGAAGATGTCGACACAATCCCATCCTTCTTTTTCATCGCCTCTGGGGGGATAGTAGCTGATGACCACCTTGTGGGAGAAATCTCCGTAAAGTCTCGGGTAAAGATCGGGCTGAAGGATGGTTTGCAGAGCGGACAGCTTGCTCTGCTCTTTGGTTTTAAAGGAGTCTTGGTCGTCAAGGACCTTGCCGTCCCGATTCCCAAGAATATTGGTCGAGTACCAACCCGTGAGGCCCAGCATCCGCGCCTTGAGGCCGGGCGCCAGGATGGTTTTCATGAGCGTTTGCCCGGTCTTGAAATCCTTGCCGGCAATGGGGACCTGAAGCCCCTCTGCCAAGTCGGCTAGGGCGGGGATATCCACGGTGAGGTTCGGAGCACCATTGATGTAAGGAACGCCGCTGGTCAAGGCCGCATACGCATACAGCATGCTGGGTGAAATTTTGGGATCATTTTCTTTCAAACCCCTCTCAAAGTTGCTCAAAGTCCCGTGGATTTCCGTGGGTTTGAGATAGGCCTCCGTACTGGCGCACCAGATCATCACGCAACGAGAAAGGTTGTGCTGTTGTTTAAAAGCGTCTATGTCGGCCTTGAGCGCTTCAACCAGCTCCAGATGCGAGACTTGGGACTTTACATGAGGACCGGTGAGGTTCTTAACGAACTCCTGTTTGAAAACCGCCGTCCAAGGTGTCACCTTTTCCAAGACGGGGCGCACGGAGTCAAGGTCTTCCCGTTTCAGTACATTGGCTTGGATCGCTGCCTCATAGCTGTTCTCCGGAAAAATATCCCAGCCCCCGAAAACCAGATCATTCAGATCCGCCAAAGGCACGAAGTCTCTGATGAGCGGGGTCCGGTACTCGAATCTTTTTCCCAGGCGGATCGTTCCCATCTGAGACAGGGACCCGATGGGGAGAGATCGTCCCTGACGCACCGCTTCCACCCCGGCCAGGAAGGTGGTGCTCACCGCACCGCCCAGACCCGGTATCAGCACGCCCAGTTTGCCTTTTGCGCTTTGGATGTTTTCCTCTTTTCTCACCGTTATTTTCATCTTGATTGTTCTTCCTCTCCAGAGTCTTTTTCAGAAATGATAACACCCCGGGGCGAAGCCTAGCACACGAGGGGTGTCAACAGCCAGAAAAAAAGTGGACCTTGCAGCAAAGAGTGCGTGAGCGATTACAAGAGCAGCGCATGGACCACGGAAGAAGGGCATCGAGTCTACACCCTCACTAAAGACCGGTATACAGAAAACCCAACCTCCGTAATGGGCATCGTTGCCGGTACACAGCTTATTGTATTGATTTTTAAATATTTTGGTTATATAGCCTCTTCAAACCACTGAACCAGCTGGAATTCATTATTGACATTTGAATGGGTAGCTTCTTTAATGCGAACAATTTTAGAAGGAAGAGCAAAATTGGCTTTGTAACATGTTAGATGTGCGTCTATAGGCGATTTCCTGAGCTCCAGCAGAGTCTTGGGACAAGGCAAAAGTTCTCCTTTCGATTGTCTGAATATGGCTAGGCACCAATCGCATGACATCGAGGCCTCAAAAACAATTCCGATCCCCAAGCCACAGGTCTTCTTTAAGAGATACCAGGCAAGTCGACCCGAATAAAAGGTGCAAAGACTCCCGGGCCTTATGCGTCCGGGTCGCTGACACCATGGCATTTCGGAGAATATCTGGAATGCTTTTGGGGAGCCTGATTCCCAGATTTCCTTTGCAGCAGTGTCCCAATATCCAAAACGCCCTCTTGAACAGCCTAGCATCCGTATGAAGCATACCCATCAAACAATATTTCTTTGGGAGGCAAAGCATGGCCGAAAACATTTGGAATCCTTTCGTGGAGACCCTTGACGTTGAAACGCTTCAAGAGCTTCAACTCAGACGTTTCAAGAGAATTTTGAAACATGCGTATGAAAAAAGTCCATTTTATAGAAGGAAATATCAGGAGGCAGGAGTTGTTGCGGATGACATACACACGCTCGATGACGTAAGAGCCGTGCCGATCATCACAAAAGACGACCTTCGGGAAGCACAATGGGGAAAGGCTCCTTTCCCGTACGGTGAAATCCTTGCGGTTCCTGCTGAAGAAGTGAACGAGTATCACCAGACTACAGGGACGACCGGGGTGCCGGTCCGGTTCGCCGATACGTGGACGGACTGGGAATCCTATGCCGAGAACTGGGCCATGATGATGTACTCGAGGGGGTTACGGAAGACAGACCGGGTTTATATCCCTTTCCCTTATCACCTGTTCATT
>JARRRH010000188.1:0-7378 GCA_037380925.1 Deltaproteobacteria bacterium
ATAAAGGGCAGGTTGGTTCGGTACAACCAACACAACCGAAAGGTGAGGACGCCTGAGCTGGTCAAACGGCTCAGGTCCGGCTCTGATGTTGCCCTGGTGACCAATGCCGGAACCCCCGGTGTGTCAGACCCCGGCGCTTACCTGGTCCGGCGGGTGCTGGATGAGGGAATCCGCGTGTCGCCTGTTCCGGGGCCTTCCGCTGTAACGGCCGCCCTCTCGGTTTCCGGCTTAAGGGGCGAAAGTTTTCTCTTTGTGGGGTTTCTGCCGAACCGGTCCGGGAGGCGAAGAAGGGAGCTTGAAGAGCTCGCATCGGAATCTCGCACCATGGTTTTCTTTGAGGCTCCTCACCGTCTTCAGAAGATGCTGTCGGACCTTCTGGATATTTTGGGAGATCGGCCCATGGTGCTTCTCAGGGAGCTGACCAAGATGTTTGAAGAAGTGAAGCACGGATCGGCCAGTTCGCTCCTGGAGTCCCTTCAGCCGAGCGGAGTCAAAGGGGAGTTTACGGTGGTTGTGGCCGGCAAAGAAAAGGAGAAAGCAGAAGCCTCCCTGGACGCAAAAATGGAAAGGCGCGTGGAGGCGCTTCTCAAAGAGCACGGCATGGGTGTAAAACAGGTGGCGAGTAGGCTGTCCGAGGAAACGGGCTTGCTTTACAGGGACCTTTACAAGGTGTGTCTTTCTGTGAAAAGGTCGATAGAGGCCTCTCAATAGTATAATGCGTCGTAAATTTTTCTCTTTTGTTTGTCATTCCGGGCTTGACCCCGAATCCGGTGTTTCCAAGGGAGTCCGCGGGCTTACTTGAATGATGCCGTTGGGATTGATGTAAAGAAGCGTTGGACGCACTACAATAGTAGTTAATTCCTGATATTCCCGATATGTCATTTCGATCCCCGCGAAAGCAGGGGGGAGAAATCTTTTCGAGTGTTATCAAAGACTTCTCATTTCATCCGATGCAGTTGGTTAAGAAGCTGAAAATTACAAACGAGCTGGGATTACATGCAAGGGCGGCTGCAAAGATCGTTGCGCTGGCAGCCCAGTACGAGGCGAATCTTCACCTTAGAAAGGGGGACCACGAGGTGGATGGATTGAGTATTCTTTCGATCCTCACCCTCGCCTGCCCAAAAGGAACCGAGCTGGAGGCCCTTGCTGTAGGCGAGGATGCGGAAGCCCTGTTGGAGGCGCTTGGCGATCTTTTTGCACAAAAGTTCGGTGAAGCCAAATGACGGAAAGCAGTGCTGAAAATATCAAGATACTCCGGGGCATTGCGGTTTCCCCGGGGATCATTATCGGGAAAGCGCGGGTCATTGATCGGTCCAGAGTCAAGATTCTCTACCAGTATCTCATCGGGGAGCAGCAGGTCAACAGAGAGGTGGAGCGGTTTGAGGAGGCCTTAGAAGCGGCAAAGATCCAGATCAGCGCCTTGAAAAACCGAATGCCGGATCAGATCAAGGAGCATTCCTTTATTCTCGACACCCACCTCATGATTATGGACGACAGCATGTTCCGGGGGGCTACGATCAGCACGATTCTGGAAGAAAAGATCAATGCGGAATGGGCCCTGAAGAAGTCGTTGCAGCAGATCGAGACTATTTTTGACCAGATTGACGATCAATACATCAAAGAGCGCATCGTAGACGTGGAGTACGTTGCTGAGCGGGTTTTGAGAAACCTGGCCGGAAAGGAGCAGGAGAGCCTTTTCGAGATCAACGAACGGGTCATCATCGTGGCCCATGAGCTCTCTCCCACAGACACGAGCTCTATGAACATTGCTAAAATCATGGGTTTCATTACGGACGTGGGAGGACGGACGTCCCACGCGGCCATCATCGCCCAATCCCTTAAGATTCCGGCCGTGGTCGGTCTGGAAACCATCACCCGTGAGGTTAGGGACGGGACGCTCCTGATTGTGGACGGGAACCGGGGAGAGGTTCTCATCGATCCCGATGATGATCTGATCATCCAATACCAGGAGAGGCAGCTGGCTCATGAGCGATTTGAATCCACCATTGTACGCATGAGCCATCTTCCTGCAGAAACCGTGGACGGGCACCGGGTCGCTGTGATGGCCAACATCGAGTTTCTTGAAGAGGTGGCCGCAGCAAAGGACCATGGGGCAGAAGGGATAGGCCTCTACAGAACCGAATACCACTATCTGAGAAGTCAGGAATTGCCCGGCGAAGAGGCGCTCTTTGAGGATTACAAACAGGTCGCCGAGATCATGGCCCCCAATCCAGTGACCCTCAGGACCCTGGATCTCGGGGGAGACAAATTCTCCGCAGGCACGGCCGCGACCAAGGAAACGAACCCTGCACTCGGGCTCAGGGCCATCCGGTTTTGCTTGCGTGAGCCGAAAATCTTCAGAACCCAGTTGAGGGCTATTCTGCGGGCAAGCGCTTACGGTAAGATCCAGGTCATGTTTCCTATGATATCCGGTTTGCAGGAGGTTCTTGAGCGGCTTACGATAAGGACATGAAGGTCGGCATCATGATTGAGGTCCCTTCGGCCGTGGCCGTAGCCGATATCCTTGCTCGCCATGCGGATTTCTTCAGTATCGGGACGAATGACCTGATTCAGTATGCCCTGGCCATTGACAGGATCAATGAACACGTTGCCTACATGTACCAGCCTTTTCACCCGGCCATTCTCCGCATGATCCAGCAGGTGGTGGCGGCCGGCAAAAAAGGGGGCATCAAGGTGGCTTTGTGCGGAGAAATGGCTGGCGATCCTTTGTGCGCCTCCCTCCTTCTTGGAATGGGGATCGATGAACTCAGCCTCAACTCCTGGAGCATTCCTGTGATCAAGAAAGTCATCCGGTCCGTTTCCATGAACAGCGCGAAAGCCGATCTCAAGGGAGTTCTCAAGCTCGATACAGCCAGCAAGGTGCGGGAGCGGATCGTGGAGCGGATGAGGGCCTTGGTGCTGGATTTGGGCGCCGACATTTTTTACGGCCGCCTCGATGAAGCCCCCGGGCTCAACGCCGCGCCGCAGATCGCCGCCCCGCCGCCACAAAATAAGATTGCGTAATCCACCCCGCCCTTTCCGGGGATGGTCCCCGATGTAAACACTTTTGAACGATACCTAAGTTAGATCGCCGCAGCCGCGCTTTATAAAATGGCTGCGCCATTTTATCCAAGGAGACCAACCCGTGAGAAAAACGGCCCCCGAAGAGCCCAAGAAGAAAAAAGTGGTCTGCCAGAACAAAAAAGCAGTTCACGAATACTTCATTGAAGAAGTGTATGAGGCGGGCATGATTCTTCTGGGGCCGGAAGTCAAATCCCTCCGCGACGGCCGTGCAAGTTTGGCGGATAGCTATGCAAGGATCAGGAGGGGAGAGGTTCTTCTTCACAACATGCACATCAGCCCCTATCCATTTGCCCGTCATGTGGAGATTGAACCCACCAGGACCCGAAAATTGCTTATGAACAAAAAGGAAATAAAGCGCCTGACCGGGAAAACAGAGCAAAAGGGCTATTCGCTGGTGCCTCTGAAGGTCCACTTCTCGGGCGGATGGGCTAAGGTGGACCTGGCCCTGGTGAAGGGCAAAAAGAAGGTGGATAAGCGGCAGGCCATCAAAGAGCGGGATATGAAAAGAGAAATGCAAAGAGCCAAAAAGAAAGGCGAATATTGAAGCATTCTTCAATGGCTGGCTTCAAGCCGCGGAGAGCGCTGAGGGCGCAGAGAAAGCTATTAAAATTAATCGCTCATCTCCGCGTGCCCCGCGGTTAATTCTTTGGTGTTGCACATCAGTTTATATTGACCTGCACCAAAAAAATGTATATATTTTTTGTAAATTTGACGATTTTCTTCCTTACATGGGGGCGAATCGGGTTCGACGGGGGTATGGAAGCTTAAGTTGCATACCGAGGTTCCACCGGGTCTCGTAAAAAAGGTGGGTTTAAACACAGACGCAGACGATTATGCGTATGCTCTAGCCGCATAAAGGCTAGCGTCCCGTCGATCTATCCTGCGGGATTGACTGTGGACGACGGACAGCGGGATAGCCGAGCCGATGTACCTGTGGTCGGTGAGGCGAAAGATTAACAGGTTAGTCTTCCGGCAACCGTGCCCGTTTGGGAACCAGGGGGCGAAAATTTAATAACGGGCTAAGTATGTAGAGGCTTAAGTGGAATGCTTTCGGACGGGGGTTCGACTCCCCCCGCCTCCACCAAATGGTAATCCAGCACAGTCCAAAAAAGTACAAAAGGCCCTTGAAAATAAGGGCTTTTTTATTCCTGTTTGTCCAAGTCGGTCTTACAAAATCCATTGACATCCGGGGGTAAATGGGGTAATTTTGGGGCCAAGTTACCCCAAGTCGAAATCAGTTACCCCTAGAACGGGAGGCCGCCATGCCACTGACCGACGCCAAGGCCCGCAACGCAAAGCCAAAAAGCAAGCCATTCAAGATATTCGATACCGAAGGCCTTTTCTTGTTGGTATCCCCCGCCGGGGGTAGATGGTGGCGCTTCAAATACCGGATTGAGGGCAAGGAAAAGCTGATCTCCTTAGGCACTTACCCCGAGGTGAGTCTAGCCCAAGCCAGAGTGCGGCGGGATGAGGCGCGGAAACAGGTTGCCGATGGTATTGATCCGAGCCAGGCCCGCAAGGCATTGAAAGATGCAAAAATTCAGAATGAGAGCACGTTCGAGGTGGTCGCAAGGGAATGGCATACAAAATTTACCCCGGCATGGACGCCAGGGCATGCAAAAACAATAAAAAGCCGCCTTGAACACAATGTTTTCCCCTGGATTGGCAAGCGCCCGATCATCGAAATTAAGGCGCCAGAACTGCTCATGGTGCTTCGCCGGATTGAATCTCGGGGCGCCCTTGAGACAGCTCACCGGGTCAGGGCCATTTGTGGGCAGGTTTTTCGATATGCCATTGCTACAGGCAGGGCCGAACGGGATCCGGCAGCAGACCTGCGCGGAGCCCTCCCCCCGGTTAAGCCCAAACACCATTCAGCGATGATCGACCCCGAAAAAGTGGCCGGGTTGCTACGGGCGATAGATGGATATCAGGGATCATTTGTTACAAAATGCGCCCTCCGCCTTGCTCCTTATCTTTTTGTTCGGCCTGGTGAGCTTCGTCAAATGGAGTGGGAGGAAGTCGACCTTGAGGCAGCGGAGTGGAACATCCAGGCTGAGAAGATGAAAACCCGCCAACCGCAACTTGTGCCATTGGCACATCAGTCCCTTGAAATCCTGAGAGAGCTTTACCCACGAACAGGATCCGGCAAATCTGTATTTCCCAATCCGAGGACCCCTAAGCGGCCAATGAGCAACAACGGTATTCTTTCCGCCTTGCGGCGTATGGGTTTCGACAAGGATGAAATGACCGGCCATGGTTTTCGGGCCATGGCTCGAACAATCCTTGACGAAGTCCTGCAATTCCGTCCCGACTTTATCGAACACCAACTGGCGCATGCGGTCCGTGATCCGAACGGCCGGGCCTACAACCGAACGGCACACCTGTCTGAACGCCGGAAGATGATGCAGACTTGGGCCGATTATCTTGACGGCCTGAAGGCCGGTGCAAAGGTGATCCCCCTGCGGAAGAGTGCGGGAAAATAAATACAGGTGTGTTCTGAACGTTTTTAGGATGCCACTATAGAAATCGAACCAATGTCGTTCCCGAAATCATTTATAAGTCTCCTGGTATATATCTCGAAGCGGTTCAGCGCATTCGCGGCTGCATCGACCGTCGGCTCGCTGTGACGTTTGGCTTCCTTCAGAAAACCGAAGTACTTGCGCTTGCCCCGCGTTCATTGGCTGGATTGTGTTTTTCATGGTCGTCCGATCTCCTCCCTCTCAAATCACTCTTCACGATGGGTCTAGTGCTCTCAATTAGCTGTCTGTGCGCCCATGACAAACCCTTTTCATGTCACCGACGTGCCTGATATATTGAATTGGACTGATCTGGCAGCTAAGAAGGCATGGCTTCCATGCCTTGAAAAAAACAGCGTTTTTCCGCTAGCCCCGCCTGAGTCCTTGCGTGAAGAGGGTATAGGTATTTCTACCCAGCATGAAATGAGTATTTCTTGCCATTTACTGATGAACCAAAGCGCTGCTAAAATAATTTATTCGATAACTCATTTACTTTTCCCCTGCCAAAAAAGACGTATGACATGGCCAGGCTGTACATCTTGAATGGGCCAGAAACAGGCCGATCTTTTGAACTCAACCGTAATTCCATCTATGTAGGGCGAGGCTCCGATAATGACATTCAAATCGTGGACAGGACAGTCTCGCGCAGACACCTGAGAATCCAGAAGAGGGGCAAAAGGTACTTTCTCACTGATTTAGAAAGTCGTAACGGAACGTTCTTTCACGGCAGCTATGTTGCCCCCGGCCTTGAGCTGGAAGTGAAGCAGGGGGTCCCTATTGCGATTGGAATGAGCGTCATCTGTATTGGGGAGGGATGCTTGGAGCAGATGGTGCCTTTCTTGGATTCGGTTGGGCTCCTGAAAGAGACCGGGGAGGGGAGCGGGATCTTCGAAGAGCACAGAGACAAGACTAATCAGAAGAAGCTGGAATTGCTCTATAATGTCTCAGATGTGTTGATGAAAAATCTCCCTGAAAGGGAAACCCTCCAGAAGGTGCTGGACAACATTTTCGATCTCTTGTTCAGGATTGACAGGGGTGCCTTCATCCTGCTTGACCCTGAAACGAAAGAGATAAGAGACGTAGTTTTCAAGTCAAAGAAGCCAACCGAGGATATCAGCGCGATTTTCTGCCGGGATGTCGTTAACCGGGTGGTCGAGGCCGCAAAGCCTCTGGTAGTCTCAGACGCCCATACCGAACAAGACGAGATTGCGGAGACCCTCAAGATACTGAAGATAGAATCCGTGATGTGCATACCCCTAATCTCCGGGTCTGAAATCATAGGGGTAATTTATGTTGATTCCCTGGAAAGACCATACGGATTCCGGAGAGAGGATGTTTCCCTTTTCGCAGACCTCGGCCAGAGAATGGCTCTTGCTATAGAGAGTGCCCGATTTGCTTCGGAGGTGTCCGGTATAGCGGATGAGCTGTCTTCCAGTGATGGCTGAGGAAGCAAAGAAACCCGGAAAGGTGTGCAGCGAAAAATTCCTGTTTCCGGGCGTTATCCCGGTAAGTTGCCAACCAGTCCGTCCATGAACATGATTTTGCGACACTCAAAAACAAGGCCCCTTTGAGCGGAAACTTGCAGTTACTGGCAAAGATCTCAAGTTTCAAAAAGTGTAATTTCTATATGATCCTTTTAACAAATCGCAGGGTGAGATCCCACTGAGATACAGGCTGGATATGTGGAATGTAAAAGTTTTGACTGCCAAATCAATACTTCTATGAATCGCCATTCAACTCAAGAATGAGATTGGCAAGAATCGTTCGGTTTATTCAGC
>JARRRH010000189.1:0-2677 GCA_037380925.1 Deltaproteobacteria bacterium
CGCCCTACCTTTTGCCCGCTGCAAAAGAGCTGGCCGTGCCGGCCTATAAAACGGTGGTCGCTTATGCCTGGGGAGACATGATGACGGATATGATTCAGCCCTTCTGGGCCATTGCCATGCTCGCTGTGGCAAAGCTGGAGTTTCGGGAGATCATGGGGTGGCTCCTTTTGGTGTTCTTCGTCTATTTTGTCATCACCTCAGTCGCCTTTCTAATCTACCCCATATTGTAAGCCCACTTCTCCTGCAAGCCAGGCCCCCTCTCCCCCGAAAACGGGGAAGAGGGGTCTTCCGATCTAAACCGCCAAATGCCTGAAGGGCGGCGCCGGGCAGTCCTGGAGCCTGCCTATCTCTTCCCGGCACGTGAGGTCATAGCTGATGGGCGTGATGGAAATCCTGTTCTCCTTTAATGCCCCAGCGTCGGTATCGGAGAGTCCTTCCTCCATGGGAGTCTCACCGCTCAGCCAGTAGTACACATTGCCCCGGGGGTCGATGCGCCTCTCAAACCGCTCTTCGAAGCGGCCAACACCCTGCCTGGTGATGGAAACGCCCAGAATCTTCTCAACAGGAACAGCCGGAATGTTCACATTGAGCGCCGTCCTCTCTCTCAGTCCATTCTCCATGATGTACCGGATAATCTCTCGGCTGAATTGCGCAGCAAAACGGAAGTCCGGATTCTCCTGCGTATCGAGAGAAATGGCGGCGGCTCTGATGCCCAGGAATGCACCCTCCGTAGCTGCCGACACCGTCCCCGAGTAGAGCACGTTGACCCCCACGTTAGCGCCTGGATTGATTCCCGACAATATAATGTCCGGGGGCGTTTCGAGTAGCTCTTGGACCGCAATCTTGACGCAATCCGCAGGGGTACCCTTTACGCCGTAGCCGAAAAAGGTGCCGTTTTTGCGAACCGTTTGAACTCTCAGGGGCGAGGTGAGGGTTATGGCATGTCCTACAGCGCTCATTTCCGAGTCGGGCGCCACAACGTCCACTTCGAAGTGCGGAGAAAGTTCTTGATGTAGAGCCATCAAACCGGGGGCATGAATGCCGTCATCGTTGGTCAAAAGCACTTTCATGGTTCCGCTCCCATATCGGGTCTCCTATACCACTAAAGCTTGCAACGTTGAAGTTAAATATAGTCACTTTTAATTGCTTATCCGCACATTTTCCTGTATATCTATATAAATGAAACGTTGCAAAACAGTCATTTATAATCACTGCGAAGTGAAGCATTCCGAAAACCAGGGCATATTAACTTGACGAAAGAGTCCTCTGAGAATATATACCGCAAAGAACTGGCGACTATACTCCGTTTCAGCGCCCTCATCATCTCCTCCCTCAACATAGAAGACGTTCTCGATCGTGCGATGAAATGTGCGGAGGAATTCATCGGCGCAGAAGCCAGCACGGTGTATGAGCTGGATGAAGACAACGAGGAATTGAGAATCCGTATCGCTCGGGGAGAAAAAAAGGAGCCCGTCAAAACGATCACCCTTGAGCTCGGCGAAGCCATTGCCGGGTATGTAGTCCAGACCGGAAAACCCATGGTGGTCCAGGATGTGAGCAAAGAAAAAAGATTCAATGACAAATTTGATCGGATGACCGGCTTCAAGACCAGGTCCATGATCTGTGTGCCCCTCATTCTTCGAGATAAACCCATGGGGGCCCTCGAAGTGCTCAACAAGAAATCCGGCGCCCCATTCACCCGCGTTGAACTTGAGCTCCTCGTGGGCATGGCACAGCAAATCGTCGTTGCCATGGAAAACGCCAGGCTCTACCGCCGCATGGAGGAGAAGGTTCGAACAACCACCCAGGAACTCAAAATCGCGCAGGAAAAGCTGATCCGGTCCGAGCGCTTGGTGGCCATGGGCCATCTGGTTCAGGGCGTCGCCCATGAGATTAGAAACCCGGTCACGACCATAGGCGGTTTTGCACAACGAATAAAGCGTGAACTCAGCGAGAATCACAAACTCACCAAGTACGTGAATATCATTATCGGAGAGACAGCCCGTCTAGAGCACTTGGTCACACAGGTGCGGGAATTTGCAGAGGTACAAACCGCCAACCTGAGTTTCGAAAGGGTGACCTACCCCCTCCGGGAGAGCCTGAAACGATTTGAACCGCTGGCAAAGAGACTGGGGGTCAAGATCAAAACCGCGATTGACCGGGACCTTCCGCCAACAAAGCTGGATTCCCCTCAGATGGCTATCGCTCTCAGCAATGTCCTTGAAAATGCTCTGGAATCCATGCCCGACGGCGGGACCCTCACCGTTAAGGCGGCACGCGACGACAATTACATTGCCATAAAAATAGAAGACACAGGGTGCGGCATAGCGCCCGAGAAGCTTGATGCCATTTATGATCCCTTCGTCACATCCAAGACCAGAGGTGCGGGTCTGGGTCTAACCATGGTCCATCAAGTGGTTATGAATCACCACGGTGAAATCAACATGAGCAGTGGGATAAACAAAGGGACTTGCGTGACCATTCGACTGCCCATAACCGTGGCGTAGGCCGTGGAGGAGCGATTATGAGAAGAAAAGAGTCAGGGCGGCTTAAATGGGTGGTGATCATTCTTGTTTTCCTGGGCGCAGCCATCTTGGCCGGGTACTTGGTCGGCAAGGAGACGCTAAGGGAAAAGCCCGAAGGAGCAGTCTCTCAACAGGAGGCGGTCAAGGAACCA
>JARRRH010000189.1:2701-7913 GCA_037380925.1 Deltaproteobacteria bacterium
CTTGGAACCGGAAGCCCAATGCGTTCAGGTTGAGGGGGAAGTTTTGGATTTTTTCCGCTATTTAGACACAAAACCCTACATTCAGCATATCGAAAACGGGGCTAACACGTATGATCACTTCAAGGGACTGATAAGGAGGCTGTGTTCAAGACCCCCTATCCCTGCAGGCGAAGCCATTGACGAGGGGCTTATCACCAAGAACGTTTTTCACTTTTACAGGGTCCTCAACAAAAAGGATATCCGTCTGACCAAAGAGGTGCTCACCAATGAGGCCGGAACACTGGAAATGAACCTGGACCTGTTCTACCGATGGCTCATGCTGGGAGATCGGTGCCCTGATCCCGAACATGTGAGACCCTCCTTGGACGTTTTGTACCACTACGCGGGGTTTTTTCTGAACACCATTGGCGGCCGTTCCTATCTCTTTCGGCGGGCATTGGGTCTCCGGCTCTTGTGCAGCTATTACTCCCTGCTTATCGTTCATGAGGCGGACAAACAGGGCAAAAACAGCTATGGCATAGATATCTTTCCTTTTATAGCACCACTGGGAAAGGAGATTCTTTTGTACCCGAACTTTCATTTCAAAAACGATTATATCCACAAGCTCAATGAACTGGAGAAATACTATCTTCAAAGAAGGTAGAAGATGCAGGTTCGCTCCTTCGGCATCAGCCATAGAGGCCTCATTCGGGACCTTAACGAAGACCGTTTCCTCAACTGTGAAAGTGAAGGGCTTTTTTTGATTGCGGACGGCATGGGGGGGCTGGCCAAAGGGGATGTAGCCAGCAGAATAGCCGTAGAGACCATAGAGACTTTCATCAAAAAGTCTCGGCGTGAGGATATCACCTGGCCGATCACCTACCGAAGACAACACTCCATGGAGGAAAACCGGTTGCTGGCTGCTGTCTCTCTGGCCAATTGGAACATCTACAATGAAATGCTCAGAAGCCCGCGAAGCACGCCCATGGGGACCACGTTGGTGGGCTTCTTGGTGGACGGGGATAGGCTCATTCTTGTCAACGTCGGTGACAGTCGAGCCTATCTGATCCGCAACCGTCAGATCGAACAACTGACGGAAGACCACTCCCTGGTCATGGAAGAGGTCAAGAAGGGGCACATCACCCCTGAGGAGGCGAGACACCATCCCCAGAGGCATGTAATCAACCGAGCCCTGGGCATTTTCAACAAGCCGGAGATGGATATAACCACTCTCGAGATCCAAAACCAAGATCTCTACCTTCTCTGTTCCGACGGCCTCTCAGATATGGTCCTGGACGAGGAGATTCTCTCCCTTGTCCAGTCTCATGAAAGGCAGGCACTGAGCGAACTCGGAGACGCGCTCATTCATCTGGCGAATGAACGCGGTGGGAAAGACAACATCACGGTTGTTCTGGTCGCTTTCAATGAACAAGATTGAGGAACCTGCGGATTGAAGATCGACGATTGAAGATTGGGGAATTCAGTGGACGCGGATGAACACAGATTGTCACGATAAGATAAAGACAGGATGCACAAGATAAACCGGATCAAAAAAATAACCACCAACAAAGGAAAATCCGGAAATCACGAACGAACAACCATTCTTCTTTCGTGCTTTCGTGATGATCTTTTCATTCTTCGGGATTAGCAATTGAGGGATTTAGGGATTCAGGGATTGACAGGACGCTGATGAACGCAGATAGGCGCAGATTCCGATACCTGTTACCCAGTACCTAGTACCCGGCAGGGATTGCGCATTGAACATTGGCCAGTGACAAATGTCCAATGACAAATGACAAACGGGCCCCTATTATGCTGGAGAAAACATGGCCGTTAGAGGAAGCGGCGTTCTTTTGCACATCACATCTCTCCCTTCTCCTTTTGGCATCGGAGACCTGGGTCCCTCGGCTTATGCATTTGCTGATTGGCTCGTCCAATCAAAACAGCGCTACTGGCAAATCCTGCCCTTGAACCCCACGGGTCTCGTTTACGGCAATTCCCCCTACCACAGCTCCTCCGCTTTCGCAGGAAACCCCCTGCTCTTAAGCCCCGAACTTCTTGTGCAGGAAGGACTTCTTTCCCGAGAAGATCTGGAAGCCCCCCCTCTTTTCCCTGAAGAAGCTGTGGACTTTAGGGCTGCGGTTGAATACAAGAACCGGCTCTTTCGAACAGCCTATGCCCGGTTCAACGCCGGCAAAAAGCCGGCGGCATACCGGGCCTTCTGCACCCGAAACGCCTTCTGGCTGGATGACTTCGCCCTCTTTGCAGCCCTCAAATCCCTTCATCCCGATCAAGTTTGGGGTGAGTGGCCGGAGGCGCTCCGCGACAGAGGCGCGCAGGCCCTTCTCCAGAGCCGCACGGAATATCAGGATCGAGTGGAAAAGGAGCGATTTCTTCAGTACCTGTTTTTCAAACAATGGTTTTCGCTCAAGGAGTATTGCAATCAAAAGGGCATCTCCATTATTGGGGATATGCCCATCTATGTTGTCTATGACAGTGCCGATGTATGGGCTCATCCCGATCTTTTCAACCTAAATCAGAAAAAGACGCCCATCACCGTGGCGGGCGTACCGCCCGATTACTTCAGCGAAACAGGGCAGCTTTGGGGGAACCCCGTATACCGCTGGAAGGCCTTGAAGAAAACGGGCTATGAATGGTGGGTTCAGCGCGTGCGGTTAAATCTCCAACAATTTGATTTTGTCAGGGTGGACCACTTTAGAGGATTCCTCGCCTACTGGGAGGTGCCGGCTTGCGAGCAAGTGGCCACGAACGGGGGCTGGGTGAAGGCTCCCGGCATAGGTTTTTTCAATCGCCTATTGGAAAACTTCCCGAATTTGCCCATCATAGCTGAGGATCTCGGCACGATCACACCGGATGTGTGGGAACTCATGGACCGTTTTGGATTTCCAGGCATGAAAGTCCTGCTTTTCGCCTTCGGGGAAGACCTGCCCACGAATCCCTATGCACCCCACAATCATGTGAAGAACTGCGTGGTCTATACCGGAACCCACGACAACAACACAGCAAGGGGGTGGTTCGAGCACGAGGCCTCCCTAGAGAATAAGCAAAGGCTGTTTCGGTATCTGGGCAGAGAAGTGACGTCAGAGACCGTTCACTGGGAATTGATGCGCCTCGCCATGATGTCCGTTGCAGACCGCGTCGTTTTCCCCATGCAGGACGTTCTGGGTTTGGGCGAGGACACCCGCATGAATCGGCCCGCCAGAAAACAGGGAAATTGGCGGTGGCGCCTTCTCTTCTCACAGTTGACCCCCGAGTTGTCCCGGAAGATCTCTGAAATGACTGAAATCTTCGGCAGGGCGGATCGTTGAGGGGGAACAGCATTGTGGGTTAAGGCTTGAAGCATGAAAACGCGGATCAATGCACTTTCTCCTTGGAAATGATACTATTAATGCAACCGAATGGCATTTCATAAAACCCTGGAGGAAGCAGCCCGATGACCACGCCTATTAAGACCCTGGCGGTGAAACCGAAAATTCCTGAATCCCTCCAATCCCTTCGGGCCTTGTCGGAAAATCTCTGGTTTGTATGGAACTATGACGGAGAGAGTCTTTTCAGAAGAATAAATCCCGACCTCTGGGAAGAGACTCGAGGGAATCCCGTGGTTTTCCTTGGCCGCCTCTCCCAGAACGAGCTGGGGGGTCTGGCCCTGGACGACGGCTTTGTGGCCCATCTGGAGCGGGTTAAGGCGGATTTCGACCGCTACATGTCCGAAAAACCCGATCCCAGGATATTCGGTGATAGAGGCAAGCCTTTTCTGGTGGCCTATTTTACAGCCGAGTGCGGGGTGGCAGACTGTCTCCCCATCTATTCAGGGGGGCTTGGCATCCTCGCCGGGGATCACCTGAAATCAGCCAGCGACCTCAATCTCCCCCTCGTCGGCATCTCTTTGGCTTATCAGAAAGGCTACTTCAGGCAGTACCTCAACCAGGACGGCTGGCAGATGGAGAGCTATCTTATCAATCAGTTTGCCGCCATGCCCATGACCCTGGTTAGGGACGGGCAGGGGAAACCGCTCAAGGTTGGCATTGAGCTCAAAGGTGAAGTGGTGCACGTCCAGGCCTGGCAGGTCGATATTGGCAGAACCCGACTATTTCTTCTCGACACCAATGTGCCGGAGAACACGGACTGGGCCAGGAACATTACTTCCCAGTTGTACGGCGGAGACCGCGAGATGAGAATCCGGCAGGAGATCATACTGGGAGTAGGGGGCGTTAGAATGCTCAAGACCATGGGCATTGAACCTGCCGTTTACCACATGAATGAGGGCCATTCCGCCTTTGCCGCCTTTGAACGGATTCGTGAACTGAGGATGGAACGGGGCCTGAGCTTCAACGAGGCAGTGGAATTCGTGCGCATTACCAGCGTGTTCACCACCCACACGCCCGTGCCCGCGGGTATCGATACCTTTCATTCTGACCTTGTGCGGGCTTACTTTGACTCCTCCGCCCGGTCCATGGGTATTTCAGTTGATGTGCTCCTGGGCTTCGGCCGTCAAGACCCCAGAAACAGGGAGGAGGCGTTCTCCATGGCGGTTCTTGCCCTTCGACTGTCCAATTGGAACAACGGGGTGAGCCGCCTCCATGCCAGTGTGAGCCGAAAAATGTATCAAAAGATTTGGCCCAAAACCCCCGAAATCGATCTTCCCATTGTGCATATTACCAACGGGGTTCACATCCCCTCTTACATTTCCCAGGGAATGGGAGAAAACTATGATCGGTATCTGGGGCCCCGATGGATCGAAGACCCGGATAACGTGAAAATCTGGGAAAGGGTGGATAAGATCCCAAACACCGAACTTTGGCGAACCCATGTGCGGGGCCGGGAAAGACTCGTCGCCTTCACGCGGCGAAGGCTGAGAGACCAGCTCGCAAGACGGGGAGCCTCCAACCGGGATCTGGCCCTTGCTGAGGAAGTTCTGAATACCGAGACCCTCACTATCGGCTTTGCGCGACGCTTTGCGCCTTACAAACGCGCTCATCTCATACTGAGGGACGTCGCACGGTTGGAAGGAATCCTCACCAACAAGGACCATCCGGCCCAGATCATTTTCGCCGGAAAGGCCCATCCGCAGGACACGCCCGGCAAAGAGCTCATCAAATACCTGCTGGAAATATCCACCAAGGAAAGTCTGAGGCGGCACATGGTTTTCCTGGAGGACTATGACCTGGATGTTGCCCGAACCATGGTCCAAGGGGTGGATATCTGGCTCAAC
>JARRRH010000190.1:0-5195 GCA_037380925.1 Deltaproteobacteria bacterium
GTGTCCTCGAGTCTTTGAAAGAAGGCCTACACGGTACGGTTGAGGTTCAAGATCCAAAGGCCTACGGATCGTGTCTAGAGTGCCATGATTGGTACCTGTCGCCTGGGGATGGCATATGATGCAGCTGACGCCGGCATGGGGAGACGAATCGTATTCATCCGGATTAATTAGTGGAACATCTCTGGCCGTCAATTGCTGTGCCGGCCTTCCCTCGTTTGCGTGGCAGTGAAAGCAGACCCTCGCCATCTTCCCCGCCGCTTCCGGGTCGTCCGGCTCTGTGGAACGATGGCACTTCATGCAGATTTCGTCTTCCGGCGAGAACGGCGGCAGCTCTGATCGGGGCTCGTGGCAGGCACCGCATTGCTCATGCAGCGGTTTCGAGGGATCGAATCGGCCGGCTTCTTCTCCAATCGCCGCCTGATAGTGAGGATCATGGCACTCTAGACACGATCCGTAGGCCTTTGGATCTTGAACCTCAACCGTACCGTGTAGGCCTTCTTTCAAAGACTCGAGGACACCGCCATGGCAAGCAACACAGTGGTCCGACCGAAAACGCGCCGGTCCCCCTTTGCCAATATCCTCGGGGTCCGGGTGCAAGTCTTCATCTTGAACGCCTTCGTGACAATCCTGACAAGAAATTTGCCCGTGAACAGAGGCGTGGAATTTGCTGGCGTCGATCAACCAGGAAGCGTTTGCTTGGGAGCACAGCACTAAAATGGAGAATGCAGTAATGATCAGATTTTGGAGAATGTACATCTTTTTATTGTTCACTCGAAAAGTGGGCGGGGTATTCGCTTTAATGATAGCTCACTCCACCATGCCCACTACGTAGGGCCCGTCCGGGACCACCGCGGTCGCGGGGTGGCTTTGAAGCAGCCGTTTAACCGTGGCCTGCACATCGTCGATTTTGATTGCTCCCATTTTTTGTATGTCTTCATGCGAAAGGCCTGGAGAGTAAATGTACACCTCCCCCGCATAGTCAAGAACCTGATAAATATTCTGTGCACACCATTGATCGATCACAAAATTTTCGGGATTGCAGTATCCATTAAAAAATTCCTTTGGACTGCACACGGAGTGCACGATTCCGCAAAACTCCGGACTTCCAAGCCCCTCCCGGCACTCACAGGTGACCACGATGGTTCCTCCTTTTTTCAAGATGTCCATAGCACAGATGAGCGCCTTGCTAATCTGGTAAAACGTGGCATCCAACGGGTATCCGCCGCCGGAGGTGATGACCATGTCAAATCGATGATCAAGCGCCACGGCGGCGTGCCTGTAGACCAAGTCGCATCCTGCCAGGTGGGCGTAATTGTAATGCCCTGCAAAAACGCCGGCCACTTCTCTTTCCTTATTGATCACCACATTCAGGATAAAATCAGCCCCTACCAACTCGGTCACTCGTACGCCGTACTCGTGAAAGGGGTTCCCCTCCAAAAGGCAATTGGTCACCTTGGGGTGATCGATCATTTTGTAGGAGTGCATGAATTTCATGGTCTCAAAACTCGAGATCCCCGGCAGGATGGCTTTACAACCGCCGGAGTAGCCTGCATAAAAGTGGGGTTCTATCAGACCGGTTAAAATCTTGAGATCCGCATCAAGGTAAACATGGTTGATCTCGATAGGTGCCCCATCGATTTCATCTACTTTTCGGTTCCCCCCCGGGTTTCGACAGTAATGGTTCACGATATGGTAATTGTCCACAATTTGCGAGCCCACCATGCAGGCCAGTTCTTCATCCAGATTCGGTCGGTGCATGCCCGTGGCAATCAGAATAGTGATATGGTCCCTGCTGAGACCGCTTTCAACCAACAGGTCTAGAAGAGGAGGCAAAATGACCGTGTTTGGAACGGGCCGGGTTATATCGGAGATGACCACACAGGCATTCTTTCGCCCCCTGGCCAACGCTTCAAGGGGCAAACTATCAATAGGCTCTGCCAGCGCGCGGCGAACCGCACCTGTTGGATCGGGAAGCGGTTTTAGGGGTTCCATTTCGAGGCACTCCACGGAATCGGGAAGTTCCAGATCCACAGTCTTTTTGCCGCACAAAAGTCTAGCCCTCATGATTGACTCCGCATCATCCGAGAACGGCGTATCCATAATGAACGGTCTTCCAAAAGATGCGGGAAGTGATTTATAACGCAACAAGCGGGAATGTGTCAAAAGAACTTTCTGGAAGACTTCAAATCGGCGGAGCAGCATCCCTTTGTCCCCTCTTAGCAAGGGGTTGGGGGATTTTGCCAAAGGAGGGGAAGGGAGATTAGCGAAGCAGACCTTATTGCTAAACGCATTTGGGGCCGGCATAACCAGCCCACGTGGCCACTCCCCTAGGGCTTGGGCTTCTACAGCGGACTAAAGACGCGATCTCCAGTAAAGGGTATCGAGTGTTGGCATGCGGGCTCCTCAGGTCTCTCCGGGGAAAAGAGGGCCCACGTCTCTCCTTTTCAAATAGTATTGCCCGCCCTCCGTGACTCCTACGATTTCACCGGCAACCAAGTATTCCAGCGCCTTGGGTCTGAAATCTCTGATTCCCAGCCGGAAAAAGGCCGCCTTTGCATAGGGCAGGTTAACGGCGGAAGAGGCGTCAAAAGCCTTCTGCCGTTCAAGATCCTTGATAATCACCACAAAGGCCCTTTTAATCCTCCAAGCGTTCACCCTCCTCGTCAGCATATAAACGCCGATGAGAACCAGGACGCCTATTATGATTTGAGCCGTTTCAGCCATTTTTTGTTGATCCCCAATGCTTGGTCATTATGCTCTCAGAACATCGTTTACACAGGTTTCTCGAGTCTCAAAAGCCTATCCCTTTGAGTCCGCATAAATGTGTGACAGCAGATGGGCTATGGGAATTCTCCGAGTCTTAGTCCTCCTGCAGGGCCTTAATGTTCTCATAGAATTCCAGAGATTCGGGATTCCTCAACGCGTCCTTGTTCAGAACCGCCTGCCCTTGAATCACCTTTTTCACTGCCAGCTCGACTTTTTTCATGTTCAGCGTGTAAGGAATGTCGGGTACGGTGATGATCTTGGCCGGCACGTGCCGCGGAGACGCGTTGGCTCGAAGTGTAGTCTTTATTTTCTTTTCCAGATCCTCGGTCAGTTCCTTGCCCTCCGCCATTTTGACAAAAAGGATCACCCGAACGTCATTCTTCCACTCTTGGCCGACCACAAGACTGTCCTCTATTTCGGGGATGGCTTCCACTTGACGATAAATCTCCGCCGTCCCGATGCGCACTCCGCCGGGGTTCAAGGTCGCATCCGACCTTCCATAAATGACCACACCTCCCCGGTCGTTAATCTCAATAAAATCCCCGTGCCGCCAGGTGCCCGGGTACACATCAAAATAGGCATCGCGATATTTCTGACCGTCCGGGTCATCCCAGAAATAGATCGGCATCGGCGGGGCGGCAGCCAGGCACACAAGTTCGCCTTGCTCATTTCTGACAGACTTGCCGTTATCGTCAAAGGCCTCCACCTTCATTCCCAGGCACCGGCACTGCAGTTCCCCCGCATAGACCGGCCCCATTGGATTCCCTGCGGCAAAGCACCCGTTGATGTCCGATCCACCGGAGATGGAAGCCAGCTCAAGTTCCTTATTCACCTCTTCATAGACAAACTCAAAACCCTCCACAGAAAGGGGAGAGCCTGTTGACAGAAGTGCCTTGATGGATGAGAGGTCGTACTCTTTTCCAGGCCTGACTCCCGCGTTTTGAACCGCGGCAAGATAACCGGCACTGGTTCCGAAGATGGTGACGTTGTGGTCCTGGGCCATTTTCCAGAGGGCCCCGGGGTTCGGGTGAAAAGCGTTTCCGTCATAGAGCATGAGCGTCGCTCCCACAGCCAGAGAGCAGGTCAGCCAGTTCCACATCATCCAGCCGCAGGTAGTGAAATAGAAGATATTGTCCTCTCGCTTCAGGTCCGTGTGAAGCAAAAGCTCTTTCAATTGGTTGATCAGCACACCCCCGGCGCTCTGAACCATGCATTTGGGAAGACCCGTGGTGCCTGAGGAGTACATGATGTAGTGGGGGTGCATAAAGGGCACTTGCACGAACTCCATGTCGAGATTCTGTTCCGAGGCCTTGAATTCCCTGTAGTGCACGGCGTTCGGCACCCCGCTGATGTCGGGCCTTTGCTCGGTGTACGGGACAACCACCACCCTTTCAATGGTGGGAAGCTCTTTCAAAATGTCTGAAATACGCGCCAGGGAATCGAGACTTTTTCCCTTGAACCAATATCCGTTGGCCGTGAACAGCGCCTTGGGTTTGATCTGACCGAAGCGGTCCAGAACACCTTTGATACCGAAATCCGGTGAGCAGGATGACCAGGTTGCTCCCAGGCTCGTGGCGGCCAGCATGGCGATTATGGTTTCCGGCATGTTGGGCATGAAACCCACCACCCGGTCACCCATCTGGACGCCCATATCTTTGAGTGATTTTGCAAGCTGGGCCACCTCGCTGTAAAGGTCTTCATAGGTCACCTTTCTCACCTCCTGATCTTCTCCTTGGAAGATGAAGGCCACGTGTTTATCGCGAAATCTGAGCAAGTTCTCTGCAAAGTTCAATTCCGCGCCTGAAAACCACTTTGTACCGGGCATCTTGTAGGGATCATCCACGACTTGCTGGTACGATTTCGAGGCCTTGATGTCCGCAAACTCCCACATGGCTGCCCAAAAGTCGGGAATGTTGTCAACGGACCACTGGTAGAGGGGCTCGTATTCTGCAAAGTCCTTGTTGTACTTTTCATTGACGAGATTCATGAATCGATACATATGAGTGCTTTTGATCCTCTCATCCGAAGGTTTCCACAACATCTTCTCCATAGCGCATCTCCTCCGTCGGTTATGGTATTAACGTAGCTGACGACAGACTTGTCGAAGGATTCCCTTTGGAAATATCTACGCACAACAACCCAAGCAAATTCTATACCATCAATTCCTCTGTTTTTCAAAGAAATACGGGTTCAGGAATTCCTTGCTTTTCTCTTTCGCTGAAGATAGGTATACAGGAGACCTGTAGTCACGTTGGAAAGCGTTGGCACGGCCAATCTGCGCCGGATCGTTCCACAGGCCATGCCTTCGTGTAAAGCGCAGCCGCCGTCGCCTGAAGGCTTTGGCGGGCCAAGAGGCATAAGTCTTAAGGCTCACGGCAAATCGATCATCCAACGGCACCCCCTTACGGCTTAGATCTTAAGCCGCCTAT
>JARRRH010000191.1:0-5158 GCA_037380925.1 Deltaproteobacteria bacterium
ATCGAGGAAGATATTCTGGCCTTTGATATTTTCCTGCCCCACCTGTTCTAGTTTGCCTGTTTTTCTGATAGTAAAAACGAGCGGGATGAACGAGGGAGTAAAACCTTCTGAGCGGGTTTTTGGGAGTCCTCAAGAGGTCCTAGATGACTCGAACAAAGTGACACGCCGACCAGGACTCAAAGAAACATTTATCCTCTCCTGCCGATGATATTAAAGGAGGCAATAGGGATGACAACTTCAACAGGTAAGAAGGTCAAAGAAAGAGCCAGAGAAATTAACGTTTGCAGAGAGGCTGAGGTGGTGGTGGTGGGGGGTGGCCCAGCAGGAGTGGGAGCTGCTATCGCAGCAGCCAGAAGCGGCGCAAAGACAGTCCTTGTTGAGAGATACGGGCACCTTGGAGGGATGGCTACAGGCGGATTAGTTATACTTATTCCACACTTGAGTGATGGCTCCAGAAACCAGCAAGTAGCGGGTATCTGTCAGGAAATGATTAGTAGGCTAGATTCGATGGGAGCAGCTATTCACCCGAAATATGAAGACCTCGGGTCACGCAATCAGAAGCTGGTCAAATTTTGGCAGGATTACCTTTTCTTTGTCGTTCAAGGTAGGCTAAGACTAAGCGTGTTGGTAGACCCCGAGATCTTGAAGTGTGTTCTCAACGACATGATGGAAGAGGCGGGAGTAACATTATTTCTGCATTCGTGGAGTACCCGGGCTTTGGCCGAGAAGAACGAAGTTCGGGGTGTCATCTTCGAAAGCAAGTCCGGCCGGCAAGCAATACTGTCAAAGGTTGTAATTGATACCACAGGTGACGGCGACATATTTGCATCTGCCGGAGCCCCCTTTGATAGCAAGCTTGACCCGAAGGCGAGAATTTCCAGACTTGCTTTGGTTTTTCAAATAGGGAATGTTGACATCAAGAAGTTCAGCCGGTTCACGAAAAAGGAAGAACAGCGGTATGGCGAACTGATGTACGAACTCGAGCGACTGGGAGGCTTTTCCCTTGTATTGCGAGGTCCGCGGGAAGACGTGGTTTGGGTCAATAACTACTTTCCCAAATGGGTTCCTGATTACATGAAGAGTTTTGTTACAGAATCCGCTGGAGAAGCTTCCGAAAAGGATTTTTTAAGCGCACTTAGTTTTGAAGACCTCACTTGGGTAGAAGTAAATGCCCGCAAAGGTATGCTGATAACATACGATTTCTTTAAGAAGTATGTCCCGGGTTTTGAGAAAAGCTTCATTATGAATGTCGCCCCACAGGTAGGAACCCGCGGCAGCAGGCGGCTACTCGGAGAATACATCGTGACCGAAAAGGACATTCGTACCGGGACAGTCCATGAGGACACTATAGCGCTGTGTCCTCCCATCGATGGGAACGTCTCACCCGAGCACCCTCAAATGTGCATTCCTTACCGTTCCTTACTGCCGCGAAAGGTGGAAAAGTTGCTGGTTGCCGGTCGCTGCTTTTCCTCAGACCTGATTGCCAATGACGCGCTTAACATTATTCCGTTTTGTGTGGCTATGGGGCAAGCAGCGGGCACTGCAGCGGGGATAGCCGTAAAGGCAGATATAAACCCTAGGAAGGTAGATATCAAACTTCTCCAACACAGCCTCATGGACCAGAATGTGGTACTTCCTCCCGAAATAGAGAATCGTGCAGAAATCGGAGGCTGATCAAACGAGGTTAGAGGTGAAGGCTGAACTATGCCTGGGTTGTGGGGCATGCGCACGGGTATGTGCTCGCCATGCTGTATGGTTCGTTTGGGGACGGGCCAAGATAAACCTGGCTCGATGCGACCTCTGCTATCGTTGTCTGGCAGAATGCCATGCGGGTGCAATTGCGGAGAAGGCTTTTCGTCGACGAAGCATGGACACCGCGTTAAGTGGAAAACTCTAGGCAAAAGATGAATACTGGAATTTGTGATAGACTTCGGTTCTCGTAGAACATTTCATAGATACATTTACATATACAACCATACTACAGCAAAGCGACAGCAGCAACTGAAGACAATTTCTCGGTCGAGGAAGGTGGCAATAAGAGAGGCGCAGCGGACAAACTTTTTATTGGAGGTAAAAAATGATTCTCACTGAAAAGGATTTAGCCATCCTGACCAAATTTGGATTCCGTGCACAACCCGTAGGGGTTAAATATTTTGTCAAACGGCCGGATAATATCGAGAGGCTTAACATAAACATGGCATTATGTGAAATGCTCAAGAAGGCACAGGAGGGGAATGTCTTTTACGCGGATAAAGAAAACAATAACTGTGATGCAGGGGCGTATGTGTTAGGGCAGGTAGATGCTCCGGGGCCTTTTATCAGTGGACAATTTGGAGCCCAGCTAAAAATCTTTGACGGTCCCCGTTCCGCAAGCAGACTGTATTTGTATGTCCCGAGGATAAAGGAAAACGTGGTGAACTATGTCGCTTTTTCTCCACTGGACAAACTTTCTTTCGACCCAGATCTTTTCATTATCCTTGCCGAAACCAACCAATCGGAAATTCTTCTTCGAGCAATGAGCTATACAGCCGGCAACATGTGGTCGAGTAAGACGTCAGCGGCAATCGGATGCGCCTGGCTTTTTGTTTATCCCTATTTGGCAGGAGAACTGAATTATACCACTTGTGGTTTTGGACATGGAATGAAGCGAAGAAACCTGTTTCCAGAAGGCCATCAACTCATTTCCATTCCTTTTGATTTGCTACCTTCCATCCTACAGAACTTGCAGGAAATGCCGTGGGTCCTTCCGGCATACAAACCAGACGGAATGGAATTTGTCAAACGTGTACTTATTGGGTTGGGCATAACTCCGCCTCAATAATTCGAGGCTGTCGCCAGGTGATGGAAGTGTTCTGAAATGGCAATCGAAAATTGACCCCAGTTAATCGATAAATGGGGCAAAATGTTCAGCATCAAGGGAAATCGCGTAAAATCCAAAAGGTTTATCAACCAGCCTGTTTACTATCGGCAAATGCGGCACTCCTGCTGGGAGAATCACTACTGACGGCCTATTAATTATGTGCCTCTCATGTTCCTTTCCTATATCTATTTCGATTTCTGCCCCCAGATAATCTATATCATTAGGATCTAGTCCAACAAAAACCAAACATTCATCAGCTGAAGGATGCACATGCGCCCCACGCTCTTTGTGCCATATACCCGGGCTACTATAAAATCCCCAGGTGAAACTCAGCTCAATTCCTTCTAAATCCTTGCCATACATCCATATAAGCTGGTCAGCATTTCCAGGCCCCCTTTCAAACATCTCCTCTGCTGGTGTCTCTTTGCCTAACATTCCTTCTGGTTTAGACCCATCCGGCCCGATTGTGGGGGTCATTGTTTTAACCAAATGAGCGTATTTCAACTTCGTATTTTTAGCCGGTTTTTTTGATGCTGGCTTTGCTTTATCCTCTTTCACAGACATTTTCATTCCGATTCCAGCTGCACCTTTCTGCATCAAGGCTATCTCTTCCGCTGTCAATCCAGCCCCTAGCCACGTAGTCTCCGGTTGCGCTCCGAGGGAAATTAGGTAAAACCCAAAACCCCTGGGGCTATCCACACTCTTAGTTCTTACTGGACAATGTGGAAGCCCTGTTGGAACAACGACTACTGTGGGTTTACTAAATGTGTATTTTTCTCTTTCATCACCAAGCTCTATCTCAATTTCTGCCCCTAAATAATTTATATCAGAGGTGTCAAGACCAACAAAAACCAAGCACTCAGGATAAGGGTGTACATGCGGACCCAGATCGGTTCGCCAATCACCAACACCGCTGTAAAATCCCCAGGTAAAATTTAGATTCATTCCCTTCAGATGGTCCTTGCCATTCAGCCATATTAATTGGTTTGCATTTCCTGGTCCTCTTTGTCCTCTCATTGCTTCCCCACGCAAATCCACCCTACCAATACTGAGGGGCCTAACAAAATCAGCATATTTCATCTTATCCATTTCGAGTATCTCCTTATCTTAGAATACTTGGGAAAAACGTTATTATGCTTGGGAAGGCTATGAACAATATCTGAGCAAATAACAGTGCGCCGAGGAAAGGCCATATTCCCCTAAAAATGGTCTCCATGCTTATGTCGGGGGGTACTATTCCTGAGATAACGTACACGTTTATCCCCACCGGTGGTGTGATCGCGCCCATCTCAGTTATTAGCACTATCGTTACCCCAAACCATATAGGGTCTACCCCCATTTTCAACACCATAGGGTAAAAGACTGGGACAGTCAGCGTAACCAACCCCAAGGCATCCATAAAACAGCCACCTATAAGATAAACGAGGACTATACCAAGTAGAATAGCCCAAGTAGGCAATGGGAGTGTACCTACCCATGTTGAGAGATTGGTGGGTAGTCTAGTTATTGCCATGAAGCGGCTGAAGATAAAAGCCCCACTCAAAATAAACAAAATCATGCATGATATACGTGTTGTTTCTCTAAGGCTCTCAATAAATCCCTGCCAAGTAATAGACCGTCTGGCTAAAGCAATAACCAGTATTCCTGCAGCGCCCATACCTCCGGCTTCAGTAGGTGTAAAAAAACCTATAAAAAGCCCTCCCAAAACCACAGCAACCAGAAGAAATGTATCAACTACTCCCCTGAGAGATACAAGCTTCTCACGTAAACTAAAACTAGCCGATGGAGGAGCAAGCGCTGGCCGGAAAAAGCAAAGTGCAAATACTGTAATTGCAAACAGAATAGCGACAACTATTCCGGGAATAATACCAGCAGCAAAAAGTTCTGCAATGGATTGTTCGGTCATAGAAGCATAAATAATCAACATGGTACTGGGAGGGATCAGTATGCCGAGTGTACCACCCGAAGCAACACACCCACTCGAAAGGGATGAATCATAATTATGTTTACGCATCTCTGGGATTGATACGCGCCCGATGGTGGCAGCTGTAGCAGCGCTTGAGCCACAGATAGCAGAAAAACCAGCACAAGCAAAAATAGTAGCCATGCCCAGCCCACCTGGTAGACGACCAAAAAATCTTTCTAAAGCATCGTAAAGCCTTCTACTTATTCCCGATTGAAATGCAATAGCACCCATGAGCACAAACATCGGCAAGACACTGAGCGAATAGGATTCGAGTGTTGCCCATAGAACTGTACCTGTCATGGACACCGCACTTCCGATCGAGGTCAGGTAGC
>JARRRH010000192.1:0-5149 GCA_037380925.1 Deltaproteobacteria bacterium
TGCTTTCATATTGCCGGTCAGAAAGTGGCACTCTCCCTCTAAACATCCGGCCACGTAAACTCCGTCTGCACCGTCTTCAATCGCTTTCAAGAGATGGACGATGTCCACCCGCCCGGTGCACGGGACTTGGATCACTTTCACGTTGCTTGGATAGGACAGTCTCATGGAACCTGCCAGGTCCGCAGCCGAGTAAGCTCAGTATTGACAGCAATACGCCAGTATTTGAGGTTCAAAATCCGCCATGTTTACTCCTGTATCCTCGCCGGCATCATCCTTGAGGTTCTTCTCAGTTCACAAATTCTTCTCCTAAGGGCCCGCCCGGCCTGTTCTGTTATGACGATGAGGAGGCCTCAAAGAGAGCATCCGTTTTGGCCATAATCTGTTCGTCCGTAAAGTGCCTGAGCGTAATGGCCTTTCCCGGGCATTCTGCAACGCAGACGCCGCACCCCCGACACGCGGCAGGATCAATTTTCGCGTACCCCTCTGCACCGATGTGGGGCGCGCCGTAAGGACAGGTTCTCACACAGGTGAGGCACGCGGCACACCGATCCGGATCCACCTCAGCGACCACGCCGCCCACGAGTATCCCCTCTTTGGAGAGGATGGTCATAGCCCTGGACACCGCTGCCTTGGCCTGTGTAATGCTCTCGTCAATCGGCTTGGGGTAGTGGGCCAGACCGGCCATGAAGATGCCGTCAGAGGAAAAATCCACAGGCCGAAGTTTCATGTGTGCTTCAATCAGGAAGCCTTCGTTGTTCACAGGGACCTTCAGTAATTCAAACAGCTCTTTGTTTTCATTGGGAAGAACGGCTGTTGCAAGGACCAGTAAATCCGGTGACAGCTGGATCGGTCTTCCCAGGATATGATCCATCACAGTCAGCGAAAGGCCCCCTTGATCGTCCCGGGAAACTTGGGGCAACGCGTCCAGTTCATACCGAATAAAAATGACGCCCTTTTCTCTGGCCTCACGGTACAGGTCTTCCCGAAAGCCGTAAGAACGGATATCCCGGTGGAGAATGAGCACCTTCATTTCAGGATTCAGGTGCTTCAGGGTGAGGGCGCTTTCCAGGCTGTGGGTGCAGCAGATTTTGCTGCAATAAGGTCTTTCAGGGATTCGGGAGCCCACACACTGAATAAACACCGCAGTGTTTGCATCCTGGATGCGAGGGTCTCCTTTGAGGACCGCTTCGTCAAGGTCCAGATGGGTTAGGACATTGGGGTGCTCGCCGTAAAGGTATTCCGAGGGCCTCCATTCCCGGCCGCCGGTAGCCAGGATAGTGACACCGTGCTCAACGGTGGTGGCTTTGTCCTTCCCGTTGCAGGGAACCAGGGTGGTGGTGAAGTTTCCGATGACCCCGGAAGTGTTCTTGACCTCCGTTTCCTTGAAAATTTTTACTCTGGAATGCTTTTCAATCCGTTCGGTCAGATTTTCGAGAAAGGTCCCGACGCTTTCCCCTTTCCACGTGGTGCGCAGCCTGCGGGCCACACCGCCCAGCTCCCCCGTCTTTTCTACCAGATAGACCTGATATCCCTGTTCGGCAACGCCCAGTGCCGCCTCCATGCCCGCCACACCGCCGCCAACCACCAGGGCGGTGCGCTGCACATCAAGCATCACTTGTTGGAGGGGCTCGATAAAAGCGGCTTTGGCCACGGCCATTCGGACCAGATCCTTTGCTTTTTCCGTCGCTTTTTCTGGATTGTTCATGTGGACCCAGGTGTCTTGATCCCGAATATTGGCCATCTCAAAAAGGTATTTGTTGAGGCCTGCCTCTCGAATGGTCTCCTGGAAGAGGGGTTCATGGGTTCGGGGTGAGCAAGAGGCAACCACCACGCGGTTGATGTTTTTCTCTTGGATGACTTGCTTCATCTTATCCTGGGTGTCCTGGGAGCACGTGAAAAGATTGTCTTCTACATGGACCACGAAGGGCAAGGACTTGGCATACTCCCTGACCGCGGGAACATCCGCAATGCCCCCAATGTTGATGCCGCAATTGCACACAAAAACACCGATACGGGGCTCCTGCCCCGAGAAATCAAGCTCCGGAGGCAACTCCTTCATCCGGGTCATGGTTCCTCTGGCACTGGCCAGAACCTCTGTGGAGGCCGCTGCCGACGCCGAGGCCTCCATCACAGATTGGGGAATGTCCTTTGGCGCCTGAAAAACACCGCAAACATAAATGCCGTCCTTGCTCGTGCTCACGGGTTCGAAGCTGCCCGTTTGCGCATATTCGTGCTCGTTGAGTTCAATGCCGAGTGTCGCCGCCCATTCTTTCACGCCCTCCACGGGCGCCAGCCCTACAGAAAGGACGACCATGTCAAAGGTCTCCTCCTTGATCTCCCCCGACTCCTGGGCATAGCGGATGCAAAGGTCGTCATTTTCAGCTGATTCAATGGAATGAATTCGGGACCTGATAAAACGGACACCGCTTTCCTCTTTAGCTCGGTTATAATACTTCTCAAAATCCTTCCCATAGGTCCGCATGTCCATGTAAAAGATCGCGGCATCCAGAGGCTTCTGGCTGTGCTCTTTGGCGATCACAGCCTCCTTGATGGCATACATACAGCAGACTGCGGAACAGTAGCTGTAATCACACTGATTGATGTCCCTGGATCCCACGCACTGGAGCCATGCAATTTTCTTTGGTTCTTTGTGGTCCGAGGGCCGCACCAAATGGCCTTCGTACGGTCCCGAAGCCGAAAGGATGCGCTCGAACTCCATGCTGCTGATCACATTGGGATAGGCGGTGTACCTGTACGTCTCATATTGGGTCGGGTCAAAAGGCGTAAAGCCCGGGGCCAGGATGATGGCACCCACTTCCACCGTCCGTTCCTTGGGCTTCATGGAATGATCCACGGCCCCGGCAAGACAGGCAGAAACACACTGATAGCACTCGGAGCAAATCCCGCATTTGAGGCACCGTTCGGCTTCTGCCTGAGCTTCCTCCTCTGAAAAGCCCAGGGCAATGGGCTTGAAGTTTCCTTTGCGCTCATCGGGGGGGATAGTTCGCATCGGTATTCTGGCACGCTTAACCTGGCCCGTGATGTCGGGCTTTTCATAGGACCAATTCTGCTCTTCCCGTCCTTGCTTAAGGTCCACACCATTGAGGAAACGCTTAATGCTCTCCGCCGCTTCCTTGCCGCACGCCACAGCCTCCACAACGGACTTAGGACCATAGAAAGCGTCACCTCCGGCAAACACCCATTCCAGAGAAGTCTGGAGGGTAACAGGATCCGCCTCCAAGCCGCCTCTCCCAGTCACAGGAATGCTCTCCTTTTCGCAGAAAGCAAGATCGCCGGCTTGGCCGACGGCCACAATGACCGTATCCGTGTCCATGGTGGTCAGATCTTTTTCATCATATCGGGGATTGAAAGCGCCTTTTTCGTCGAACACGGCGGTACACCGTTTGAACTCAGTACCCGAAACCTTTCCGTCTTTTTTCAAAAAACGTCTTGGGCCCCAGCTGTTTACAATCCTCACCCCTTCTTCCTGGGCTTCTTCGATCTCGTAGTCCCAGGCGGGCATCTCCTCCCTTTTCTCCAAACAAACCAGGGTGACGCTTTCAGCTCCCTTTCTGATGGCCGTCAAAGCAACGTCGATAGCCACATTGCCCCCGCCGATCACGGTCACCCGTTTCCCCACCGTGACCGGGTTTCCGAGGGCAACGTCTCTCAAGAATTCCACGCCCTTAAGAACACCGGGCAGGTCTTCCCCCTCCACCTTCAGACTTCGGCTGAGATGAAGCCCTGTAGCGATAAATAGGGCCGCAAAACCGTCTTTCTTGAGGCTTTCAAGGCTGATGTCTTCTCCAAAGCTTACACCTTTTTTGATCTTCACCCCCATGTCCTCAATGACCTGTATCTCCGCTTCAATGGCGTCCCGAGGCAGCCGGTACTCAGGGATGCCCACCGCCATCATGCCTCCGAGAACAGGGAGTTTTTCAAACACCGTCACTTGATAGCCCTCTTTGGCCAGATAATAAGCCGCGGTCAAACCAGCCGGCCCTGCGCCGATGACCGCCACTTTCTCTTTACGGGACTCTGCTACCTCAGGAACATAGCGCGTGCCGCTTTTGAGCTCGAAATCCGCCAAAAATCTGTGGAGGTACTCAATGGCGATAGGTTCGTCCACATCGCCCCGTGTGCAGATGCCCTCGCAGGGGTGATGGCACACCCGTCCGCAAATGGCGGGAAAAGGATGGGCTTCTTTAAAAAGTTCCAAAGCCTCCCGGTATTTCCCCTGGTTGATGAGGGCAATGTAACCCTGGACGCTCACATGGGCGGGACATGTGGCCTTGCAGGGCGCGGTCCCTCTCTTGTCAATAACATAGGCGCTGGGCATGGCTTGTGGGTAAAGCTTGTAGACCGCTTTTCGGTCCCGCAGTCCCTGATCAAAGGTGTTGGGCGCCTCAATGGGGCAGACCTTGGCGCACTCGTTGCAAGCGGTGCATTTGGTCATGTCGATATAACGGGGCCGCTCAAGCAGCTTCACCTTGAAGTTTCCCGGTTCCCCGGAGACTTCCAGGACATCCGTCATGGTCAAAAGATCGATATTCAGATGTCTTCCGCACTCCACCAGCTTGGGCGAGATGATGCACATGGAGCAATCATTAGTGGGGAATGTCTTGTCCAGCTGGGACATGACCCCACCGATGGCGGAATTTTTCTCCACCAGGTAGACCAGGTAGCCGGAGTCCGCCAGGTCCAAGGATGCCTGAATGCCGGCAATCCCGGCACCGAGAACCATTACCGATCCGATGGGCGCATTTTGCTTCATGGAATTGATCAACTCCTTTTTATTTTCATTCCCACTGAGTTTTGGATGCACAGCAAAAGACGGGGCAATTTTCAATGGTTGAGGCGGGTCTTTGCCACCACAAGGGGCGATGGACACCCCTTTTCACAAGTGAAGAAAAATGCCACTCAAAGCAAAGGGTGTCAAGAAAATACGTATGATATTCTCAAGTTATTCTAAATTGTTTGGCCCAAAATGGCTTTTCTGATATTTTGTCTGCGCCTGCCCCTGCGGCTGACCGCAGAATGGCGTGCCGGGACCCTCTTTTACGGCACAATAAAAGTAAGCATTCCTGTGTTTGAATCAATATGGCCCCTGCCCGCCGGGGCAGGGAAGGGGGGTTTTGCTCGATTCTAT
>JARRRH010000193.1:0-5102 GCA_037380925.1 Deltaproteobacteria bacterium
GCTAACATTTTGAGATTTTTGGATGTATTTGCCCGGAGGGTATTTTTCTAAAAACAGGCTAAAATCGCTTTATCCTAATCGCCTTTTCTAGAATTCTTCGTTCTGGCCGTAGAAGTGAGTTGGGTGGGGAAAAATCGTGGAGGAGAAAATGGAGAGGAACCGGGGTCTGGAAGTGGTTACAGGGAAAGCGGGAACCGCCGGAAGTGTGCATGGCGAAAGAGCTTGGCTTCCCCCGTGGTTGTTTCGGCATGAGCACGTGCTCCGTGCCGAAGATCAAGGACAGCCGATCACACGGGATTTTCTTATTAACGCCATGAATCACATACATTTTATGGACGGGCACATTCTGGTGCTCCTCGGTCATCGTGCCTATGAGGAAAACATCGTCATGAAGGCATGGCCGGAGCCCTGTCAGGGGATCAAGCTCACCTGCCGCTGGGCGGATCACGGTGCCTCCAACCTGAGTTTGGAGCAATTCGATCTCCTCGATCTCATTTTGGATGACGGCCGATCCTTAATTGTGGTGCCGGCTTCATTGAAGGAGATTAACCAGGCTTTCTTTGTGGTGGACTTACCGGAGGTTGCGTACTCCGTAGGGCAGCGGCGGATTACGCGGTATGCCTGCCATGGCGTTGCTGCTGAGTTGATCCAGAACGGTTTCCAGGCCAAAGGAGAACTCGTGGATTTCAGTCCCGATGCATTTCGTGTGAAAGTGAAGCCCGACGCACACTGCTCATTCCGCTGGTTAAATGGTGACGAAGAGGTGAACATCCACATTCGTCGTGAGGATCAGATTCTGTTTTCCGGTCGATGCCGGTGCATTCGCCAGCAGCGGGGCTCGCGGGCGAGGGAGATCGCCCTGGCCCCGGTGGGCGCTGAAATCAAGAGGTTCAAGAAGAAACAGATCCGCAATCTCCGTCAACAGTTGGCTCCCAAGCCGATGATTTACTTTGATCATCCCCTTTTAAGAAAGAGAATCCAGCGCGAGGTCTGCGACATTTCCACGTCGGGTTTCTCGGTTTGTGAGGAGCCGGAGAACAGGGTGCTGTTGGTGGGGATGATTGTCCCGAAACTGACTGTGAAATTCGCGGATATGCTGGAGATGGAATGCTCCGCCCAGGTCATCTACTGTCGGGAAATCGAGGGTGAGGGGTTTCGTTGCGGCCTTGCCATCTTGGATATGTCCATTCCCTCATACACCCGTCTGACCCATATTCTCAGCAATGCGCTCGACCCTCATGCATACATTTCCAGCGAAATCGATATGGAGGCGTTGTGGGAGTTCTTTTTCAAAACAGGTTTTATTTATCCGAAGAAGTACCGGCTGATACAATCCCACCGAAAGAAGTTCAAAGAGACTTACCAAAAGCTTTATCAGGACAACCAGGAGATTGCGAGACATTTTACGTACCAGAAAAACGGAAAGATTTACGGACACATTTCCATGGTCAGGGCCTATGAGCGAACCTGGATGATTCATCATCATGCGGCGCACGTTGTGAACAACAAGCGCACCGGTTTTATGGTTCTCAAGCAGATCATGCACTATCTCAATGACATGTATCGCTTGCCTTCGTCCCACATGGACTATGCGATGTGCTATTTCCGGCCGGAAAACAAGTTTCCTAATCGGGTTTTCGGGGATTTTGCGAGAGAACTCAAAAATCCCCAGGGATGTTCCCTGGATTTGTTCGCCTATCTGCCATACACCCGCCTGTCTATTGGGGCCTCATTGCCCGAAGGCTTTTCCCTGGACCTGTGCACAGAGCGCGATCTGTGGGAAGTTGAAAGGCACTACAACAACCACTCCGGAGGGCTTTTGCTGGACGCCTTTTGCCTCGGTCAAGAGTATTCCGGTCAAGGATCTCTGGAAGACGTGTATAGCCGCCAAGGTCTCTTTAGAAAATGTCAGGCCTTTACGCTCCGAGAGAAGGAAGAGCTGAACGCTTTGTTGATTGTCAATCAATCGAACTTGGGGTTCAATCTGTCCGAGCTGCTGAACGGCATCACGGTTCTGACAACGAATCCGGATGGTTTGCCTTGGAGTGTCCTTTCCACCGCCATCGCCCAGTTAACGCAGGAATATCACATGGAGAAAATTCCTGTCATGTTCTACCCCTTCCGCTACGTTGAGGCGTGCGGGGTTCCCTTTGAAAAGCGATATCAACTCTGGGTCTTAAACGTCAACTATGGTAATGAATTCATGGAGTATGTGCAAAGGAAGTTTCGATTAAATTACTAACGCAGACGCCCTTCGTTAAGTCGGCCTTTTTCCAATTCCATCCCGCCGTGAGTCCCAGGCCTTGCCCCGGAGATATAACACATCATAATTATTGACAAATTATATCCAGTTGATTAAAATTAAAGGCTCTCTGCTGCTCGCTCTTTTAGGCCACAACCCTTATCCGCATCTTAATCTCCTTCAAGGGAGGGCTTGGATGGACCCCGGGACTCCAGGAACCAAACGCATCGATGAACCGTTGTACAGCAGTCGTTTGATGCGAAACTACGCGGAATATGTGAAGAAATTTCATCCTGACGTGGATATGGATGATATTCTGAATTATGCGTGGATGACCACGTATGAACTTGAAGATCAGGGGCACTGGTTCAGCCAGTGGCAGGTGGACCGCTTTCATGAGCGCCTCGCCCAGATAACCGGCGATTCCAAAATATCCAGAAAAGTAGGCCGTTATGTCACCGAATCCAACGCTTCCGGCCTTTTGAGACGATATGCTCTGAGTTTTATGAGTCCGGGAGCTGCTTACTGGTTTGTGGAAAAAATCGCCCCCCACCTGACCCGAGCCCACACCTTCAAGAGTCGCAAAATCGGGCCCAATAAGATCGAAGTGGTGGCGATCCCCAATAGGGGCGTACACGAAGGTCCCTGCCAGTGCGAAAACCGGATAGGCATGTTGGAGGCCATGTCCAAGTTGTTCACCAAAAAATATGCCCGGGTCGAACATCCTACATGCCTGCACGCAGGCCACGACAGGTGCCGCTATGTGATTACGTGGGAGCGAAGCGCGAGCTTTGTGTGGCGCAGTCTCAGGAATCGTCTGGTTATTCCCAGCCTTGTGGCCTGCCTAGCCCTGCTTTTCTTTGTTTCTTCCATGTTCTGGACGGCCATGATTTTTCTCTTCACATCCCTTTTGCTAACCATTTCTTTCTACTTCGAGCATCTGGACAACCGGGAGTTGACCAAAAACATCGAAGCACAGCGAGATGCCGCTGAACTTCTGCTGGACCAGATCAATATACGCTACAACGAATCACAACTGGTCAAGGAGATCGGGCAGGCCACTTCCATGCTCATGGACACGGATGAACTTCTCAAGTCCGTGGTCGCAGCCATTGAGAAACGGCTGGATTTCGACCGTGGCGGGATCTGGCTGGCCAATCAACCGAGAACCCGGCTTGTGTACCATGTGGGCTTTGGGTACTCTGAAGAGGTGGCAAGGCTCCTGGAAGCGACGGAGTTCCGACTGGATTACGCCCGCTCCAGAGGCGTTGCGGTGCAAGCTTTCAGACAGCAAAGACCTTTTCTGGTCAATGATATCCGGCAGATCGAGACGGACCTGTCTGAAAAAAGCCTCGCCTTTGCCCGCAAATTAGGTGCCAAGTCCTTTATTTGCGTGCCCATCGTTTACGAACGCGAATCCCTGGGGATCCTCTTCGTGGATAACGTCAAGTCCAAACGACCCTTTAGTCAGAGTGACATCTCATTGCTGACAGGGGTGGCCACGCAAGTAGCCATCTGTCTTCGTAACGCCCTGTCTTATCAAAAACTCCGGGAAAGCGAAGAGGGTGAGCGAAGCCTTCGGAAGCTGTTTGAAAAATACGTTCCCGCGCCCATTATCCGCCGATATTCGGATTCCGGAGAAGTCGATCTTTTTAGAGGCGAAGAAAAAGCCATAACAGCCATGTTCCTGGACATCCGAGGGTTCACGTCCAGCTCCGAGAGCATGGAGGCTGCTGATGTGGTCTCCTTTTTGAACAGCTACTTCGAAAAATGTTCCCTGATCATCACGCAGAAAAGCGGGCACATCAACAAGTACACCGGGGATGGGTTCTTCGCTGTTTTCGGTGCCCCCGAGCCCTTGAAGCACCACGTGATCCTGGCTTTCGACGCGGCCAAAGAGATTCACAGCATGTCCAAGAAGTTCATCCTCGAGGGCAAACCGATGAAGATAGGAATCGGGCTACATACGGGACGCGCCATTGTGGGCAACATAGGATCGCAGACAAAAATCGAATACACAGCCATCGGGGATACGGTCAATACGGCAGCCCGGCTTCAGGAAGTGACCAAGATCTACCATGAATTTCCGATCATTATGAGCAGGTCGGTTTGGGAGGCCCTCGTCCATCATCCGGATCACGGCACCATAGTGAACCTGGGTGAACAGAAAATACGGGGCAAAAAGGAAAAACTGGAAGCCTTTGGATATCTCGTTGCAACAAGGTCGCGTCCCCACAAGCAAGGCGCCGGTGCCAATGTTGTTGCCTTGAAAAAGATACGGTCCATGTGATCCGTTAAACACCCGGTCAGAAGACGTTGCTGGTGTGCACTTCCACGAAAGATGAGCCCTCGCGGTTTAAAAACTCTTCGGGCGAAACCCCCAAACCCCAGCCTGATGCCTCTCCTCCCGTCTTCAGTTGAGTCCTTTCCCGCCCCCGGGGTGCTCCCTGCAACTTTTGGAACAAAAGGTGAGAGAGGCCTTCAAAACACAGAAGGTTGGTCACGGTCATTGAGAAATGCCCGGCCGCTGCAGTGAGGATTTCGGTCTCTCCGACATGGGATCCTAAATGGCAAGGGACGTTTTGAGACAGAGCAAAATCCACAATACGTTTTGACCTTAAAAGGCCTCCACATTTTGAAATCTTGATATTAAACATGTCGCAGGCCTCGCTTTCCACCAAATTTCGGGCGTCCGACAGACTGCAGAGGGACTCGTCCGCAATGACAGGAACGGCTGTCCTTTCTCTCAGTTTCCGTAAACCCGCCAGGTTTCCTTTGTCCAGAGGTTGGTCCACTGCGCTTATACGATAAGGCTTCAGCCTGGTCAGGTTGGACACAGCCTCCTTAAAGTGCCATTTCC
>JARRRH010000194.1:0-5092 GCA_037380925.1 Deltaproteobacteria bacterium
GTACCCAAATATGAGCAGAATCGTCATAGGGACCAAGGATACGGTAGCGCGGACAAAAATGGAAAAGAGCCAGAATTTTCTGTAGTTGAAAATATGCTGGTCTTGTTCCGGGGCGGTTCTGATTTTCCAGAATTTGGGTTTAATCTTGTTTAGAAGATCCTGAAACACTCGCATTTACATCACCTTTTTCCCGCCCTTCGGCAAGTGCCGCTGTTAATTCTTTGATGTTGGCAGGTTTTTGGAAACAAGCAATTGCTCCGAGCTCAAGGCTGATTTGGAAATCCCTTTCCGTTCCATGTCCGGACAATATAACGACTCGAATGGCAGGAAACTCTTTCATGGTTTGCCTCAGGACCTCAATTCCGTTTATGTCCGGGAGACGGAGATCCAAGACAATGCCCTCGAAACGTTCCGTTCGCACCAGAGAAAGGGCGGATGCCCCATCGTAAACCGTAACCGCATCAAAGCCTCTAAGACGAAGCCTTTCCGCCAATGTGTCCGCGATCTTTTTTTCATCATCGACAACGAGGATTTTCATTTTATCCGTCTTGGGAATAGTGCAATTGGCTAATAATGCAGGTAAAAATTCATTGACATACACACACCCATTTACTAAAAAAGGGAACTCTGTCTGCCGCTTGTACGGGTTTCGTGATGAAAAGGCTTCAGAGCCCTGACGCTCCACGTAGATCGTAATTTGCTATTTAAAGCACATTTTTTTATAAATCTAAACATCAAACTGAATGGGGTAATCTCTTGCTGTTTCTATTAAAGCCCTTCACGAGATGGCCGTTTTTGTTAAGCGCTGGTATCCTTGCTGCCCTGCTGTCCCACCCCCTTGCAGCAAGAGCCGCCCAGGACATTTCCGATTCCGGAGGCAAGCCGTGGTGGTTTTGGCCTATCGTCCTGTTCGTGTTCTGCTTCGTTCTTGGGATCGTTGCCGTCCTTGCAGGCGTGGGAGGGGGGGTGCTTTACGTGCCCCTTATTAGCGGCTTTTTTCCTTTCCACATCGATTTTGTGCGTGGCGCCGGGCTGATGGTGGCTCTGGCCGGGGCTCTCGCCGCCGGCCCCGGTTTGCTGAGACGAAACCTTGCGAGCCTTCGTCTTGCTCTTCCGGTGGCGCTGGTTGCATCCGCGTGTTCTATTGTGGGCGCCCTGCTCGGGCTCTATCTGTCTAAAATTGATCCGAATATTGTTCAGGTTTGCCTGGGTGCCACGATTGTCGGCATTGCCGTGTTGTTTCTTGTTTCCAAGAATACTGAAAAGCCTTTGGTAACAAAACAAGATGCATTGGGTCTCGCGCTGGGTATCAGGGGTGTGTATCTGGATCAGGCAACGGGAGAAAAAGTCGATTGGAAAACACACCGGACCTTTCCAGGCCTCGCCATGTTTATTTTCGTCGGCCTTTTGGCAGGCATGTTCGGGCTGGGAGCGGGATGGGCCAATATTCCTGTACTCAACCTTGTGCTCGGCGTGCCATTGAAAATATCCGTGGCCACCAGCAAATTCCTGCTATCCATTACCGATACATCGGCAGCGTGGATATACTTGAACAACGGCTGCGTCATCCCTTTGATTGCCATTCCCTCTATCATCGGGTTGATGTTCGGTTCCTTTGTGGGCGTAAGACTCCTCAGCATCGCAAAGCCGAGATTCATTCGTTATATGGTCATTTTTGTACTGTTTTTCGCGGGGCTTAAGGCCATAGATAAAGGACTCGGCCTCGGTTTCCTGGGATAAAAGCCAAGAGGTGTAAGGATGGAGAAGGAACATGACACAGATTTGAGACCAATGCCTGAACAACTGAGCTATGCCAATCTGCTTTTTGTCGGGGCATGGGCCGGAATATTCGTGATGATGATCACCTACTTCCTCTATGTGGCAGACATTTTCCCTCCTTACGTGGGGTTCTCGGTGATTGTGGATAACTGGGATAAAGGAGTTGAGCAGTTTCTGAAAATTACTCACGCACCCCACGGCTGGGGATGGCTGGGTCTTCTGGAAAAAGGGGATTACCTCAACTATCTTGGGCTCGTTCTCATTTCTGTTTTGACGATAATTTGCTATTTATTTCTGATGGCAGGGTATAGAAAAAGAAGGGATTGGACCTATTTCTTCATCAGCCTGGTCGAGGTTTTGGTCTTGGCTCTGGCCGCATCCGGTCTTTTGGGTACAGGAGGTCATTAGCTTGTCCCCTCGAAGCCAAACCCGCCTTTCCATATGTTAGGGCCAAAGGCCTACCGGCCTGATGGGTTCAAGTGATCTTTGAGAAGGTCCGAAAGAGTGAGGGTTGCACCATGACGGAAAAAAAGCTGAAAATCCTTCTCGTGGACGATGAGAAAAAATTTTTGGATTCCGTTTCGGAAAGGATACGTCTCAAGGGCTTTGAACCGCTGCTGGCCACAAGCGGCAAAGAAGCCCTCGACATAGCCAAGGAAACCAAAATCTACGCAGCGGTCGTGGATTTGAAAATGCCGGACATGGACGGATTGACCACCATCAGCGGGCTGAAGGAAATGCAGCCCGAAATCAAAACAGTGCTTTTGACCGGATTCGGTGACGAGAAAGTAAGGGAGGCAGCCGAAGCGCTCGATTCGGCCTATTTCGAGAAAGACGACATGGGTGGCTTTTGGAATTTCATAAGATCCTTAGCCGAGAGAAAAATCCATATTCTTCTTGTGGATGATGAGAAGAAATTCTTGGATTCCATTTCAGAGAGAATTCGCCTTAAAGGTTTTGAGCCGCTGCTGGCCACAAGCGGCAAAGAAGCCCTCGACGTAGCCAGGGAAAATAAAATCTACGCGGCGGTCGTGGATTTGAAAATGCCGGACATGGATGGATTGATCACCATCACCAAGCTAAAAGAAATACAGCCTCGGATCAGAACAGTGCTTCTGACGGGATTCGGCGACGAGAAGGTGAAAGAGGCGGCCGAGGCGCTCGATTCGGCCTATTTCGAGAAAGACGAAATGGGCGGGTTTTGGAACTTTATGAAGAAGCTCCAAAGGAACTTGGAGGACAGTATGGCCGCCGTCGGAATGGCCAGCGGCGGAGACCTGGAAGATGCGGCCCAATGGAGAAAAAAGAAAAAACGAAAGGCCGGCCCGAAATAGAGACAGGTTGTTTACCCATTTGTCAGGGAGGTTATCTGTATGCCAGAGGAGAAAAATAAAATAAGGCTCCTGATAGTGGATGACGATGAAAAATTTCTTAACACCATTGCAGAACGCCTGGGCCTGAAAGATTTTGATGTCACCACCGCCTCAGAAGGAACTCAAGCCATCAAAGCAGCAAAAAAAGCGAAGTTCGACTTAGCCATCTTAGATCTCAAAATGCCGGGGATGGATGGAATGGAATTGCTCAGGCTCCTGAAGCAGAAGCACAGATTCCTGGAGATCATCATTTTGACCGGTTATGCTTCAATAGATTCGGCGGTGGAATGCACGAAACTGGGAGCCTTCGGTTACCTGGAAAAGCCTTATGACTTTAAAAAATTGCTGGAGATGCTCAAGAAGGCTTACGAAGCAAGACTCCGGAAAAAGTTCGAACACGACAAAAAACGGATGGAGGAAATCTCCTTTCTGGCTATGGGATCCAGCCCTATGGGCATACTCAGGTCTTTAAGGCGCCTGGATGATGAGGAAAAATAGAACAGGATCTACTGGAACTTCCACCATGAAGACCGCCTCGTCCTTCTGTACATATCTCAACAGGGCTGACCCAATGTATGAAACTCATCTCTCTTTTCTCTAAAAGGCTGGATCTTGGCCTTATCCTGTTCATCCCATGAAGCCTCCCTCCACTGATAAAAGCTCCCCTTCTCCCGTCGCGTTGGGATCTTTTCGAGCGTTGCCCCGGGGCATCTGGGCGTTGGGTTTTGTCTCCATGTTCATGGACACCTCCTCCGAGCTTATTCACAGCCTCCTGCCGGTATTTATGGCCTCGGTCCTCGGGGCATCCATGACCACCATAGGTCTTGTAGAAGGTTTTGCCGAGGCCGCCGCTGCGATCACCAGGATATTTTCGGGCGCAATCAGTGACTACCTTGGAAAGCGTAAGCTCCTCGCTGCACTTGGCTACGGACTGGCAGCGATTACAAAGCCCATCTTCCCGCTCGCGAACACCATGGGTTGGGTCTTTGCGGCGCGGTTCATCGATCGGATCGGCAAGGGCATTCGCGGGGCCCCCCGTGATGCGCTCGTGGCGGACATGGCACCTCTCGAAATGCGCGGGACGGCTTACGGTTTCCGTCAGTCACTGGATTCCGTCGGTGCATTCCTGGGTCCACTGACCGCGGTGGCCTTCATGGCATGGCTCGCGGACGACATCAGGGCGGTGCTCTGGGTTGCGGTCACCCCTGCGCTCATTGCCGTGGCTCTGCTCATCTTCGGCGTTCACGATCCCGAGCGGCCGGGGGTCACATCCGGCGTGCGTTTTCCTCTGAACCGGACCGACGCCAAGCGGTTACCGCCTCGCTATTGGATCATCGTTTTACTCGGTGCGGTCTTCACCTTGGCCCGCTTCAGCGAAGCGTTCCTGGTGCTCCGCGCCCAAGAGGTCGGGCTGACGCTCGGTTACGTGCCGCTGGTGCTGATCGTTATGAATGTCGCCTACACGGGCACTGCCTACCCGGCAGGCGTCGCCTCTGATCAGCTCAGTCAACGGACCCTGCTTATCGCGGGGCTTTCGATGCTTGTTGCGGCCGATGTGGTGTTGGCTGCAGCCACATCGCCGTTGCTCGCGCTCATCGGCGCAGCACTCTGGGGGATCCACATGGGGCTCACGCAAGGACTGTTCGCTAAGCTTGTGGCTGACACGGCTCCGGTAGAGCTTCGTGGCACCGGTTTTGGTATCTTTAACCTTGCCGGTGGCAGCGCGCTCTTGCTCGCGAGTGTCGTTGCGGGTGTGCTTTGGACCGCTTACGGTGCGCCGGCCACTTTTTTGGCAGGGGCAGCCTTCGCAATGCTTGCAGTGGTGGGACTGGTCGTCTACCGAAGGAAGCCTCAAGCCATCGAGGAAAAGCGGGGGAATGGAAATGGATAAGGTCAACACGTTGGAGAGTTTCCTGTTGACTTATCACTTCCCCCTTAGT
>JARRRH010000194.1:5113-7876 GCA_037380925.1 Deltaproteobacteria bacterium
ACGCAGGGGAAAACCCATGTTCGGAAAGTACAAGCGCCTGTGGGAAGAGCGCCCTCTTAAATCCCGTTATGATGTGGTGATTATCGGCGGCGGTCTGCACGGACTGGCCACGGCCTACTATCTGGCGAGGGAGCACGGACTGCGGGACGTGGCCGTCATTGAAAGACGCTATATCGGTTTTGGAGGTGCCGGCCGAAACACGGCCATTGTCCGCGCCAATCAAAGGACCAGGGAAAACCTTCCTCTCTACCAAGAGGGCCTGAAACTCTGGCCCCGGTTGACCCAGGAACTCGATTTCAACCTCATGTTTTTCAACTGCGGGAATCTCAACTTGGCTCACAGTGAGGCGGGCATGGGCAGCCTGCGACTGCAGGTGGCCTCCGCCCAGTTTTACGGCATTAGAAGTGAGCTCCTCGACGCCCGGCAGTGCAGGGAGCTCATCCCGGCCCTGGATATTTCCGACCGTCCGGCCTATCCCATCTTCGGGGGCATGTACCACCCTCCAGGCGGCATCCTGCGCCACGACGCCGTAGTTTGGGGTCTCGCAAAGGAAGCAGCCAAGCGGGGTGTGCATATCCATCAAGGCGTGGAGGTGAAGGATGTTCACGTTGAAAAGGGAAAGGTCGTGGGCGTGGAGACGACCCGGGGGAGAATCCGTGCAGGCCAGGTCCTCAATGCAGCCGGGGCGTACTCCACACTCGTCTCTGCCATGGTGGGGGTGCGCCTGCCCATTCATGTCCTCACCATCCAGGCCATGGTAACGGAGCCGCTCAAGCCGATCTTGCACCATGTCATCTCCTCGGGGGTGTACCACTGTTATGCCAATCAGAGCCTGAAAGGGGAGATCGTCACCGGCGCCCACATGGATCCTTGGCCCAACTACACGACCCAGACCACGGCTTTTTACATCAAGCACCAAGCAGAGGCCCTCACGGAGCTCATGCCCTGCATCAAAGGCGTGAAATTCATGCGCGCTTGGGGAGGCTTGGCGGATATGACGCCCGACATGGCGCCCGTTATTGACGGCAACGACCCGATCCAGGGATTCTTCATCGATTGCGGGTGGGGATATTTCGGATTCAAATCCGCGCCCATCACGGGACGATACCTGGCTCAGTGGATGGCCACGGGCCGGTGCCCCGAAATCCTGAAACCCTTTGCACTCAGCCGTTTCAGGGAGCATTGCCTTATGGGGGAGATTGCGACTCCCGTCAACTATGGTCCATGGAACTAGCACGTTTCCAATCATGGAAAAGGTACAAGGCATAAGGCAAGAGGCGTAAGGCAAGAAAAAAAGAGGGCTCAAGGCCTTAGGCACCGGGCTTAAGGTCAGAGCAAAAGGGCTCCCTAGCGAAGCTTCTGAGCGCTTTTGAGAGCCCTGCCCCTAGTGCGGAGCCGGGATGGCTGTTCCCCGAGAGGCGATATCTCAAAAAAATTTCGCCGGACATTCCCGCGGGCTGATCTTTGCGGGCTGCTCCACAAAGGCCTTAGCATAATTTGTCGTTCCGACCGAGTCAAAGCTCTCTCAAACCCTCAAAGATCAGCCCGCTTCCACAGAGCGTTATAGATATCGCCTTGAGGGGAATGGCCGTCCCTGGTGAAAGCCTCGACCGTTTTGAGGGAAGCTTCGCTGGTATCGAAGAGCCATTTCTGGATACAAAAGGAGGAGATCATGTCGATCCTGATTACTTGTCCTGTGTGCGGGAAGCGCAACGGCTATGAATTCCGGTTCGGCGGAGAAGACCGGGGACCAAGGCCCGATCAAGGGGGCCTAACTGAAGAAGCTTGGTGTGACTACGTACACCTGCGCTCCAATGTGGGAGGCGTCCAGAAAGAGTGGTGGTATCATCGGGACGGATGCGGCACGTGGTTTACCATCTGGCGCGACACGCGAACGAACCTGCAAGTGAACGATCCGGAGACGACGTGATGGCCAGGCTGACTCAGTTGCCCACCTTGCGAATTGAGCCTTCCCAACCTCTTTCTCTTACCTATCGAGGCAGGATCTACAAGGGTCTGAAAGGGGATACCGTGGCTACAGCCCTGTATTCCCACGGCACCCGCATTTTCTCCCGGAGCATCAAGTACCACCGTCCCCGGGGTCTTTACAGTCTGGACGGGGAGTGCGCCAACTGCCTCATGGACGTGGACGGTGTGCCCAATGTGCGGGCAGAACGAACGCTCCTTAAAGAGGGGATGGTCGTCGGTCCCCAAAACGTGGTTGGAAGCCCTGAATGGGACCTCCAGGGTTTCATGGACAAGCTTTCCTGGGCCATGCCGGCCGGGTTCTACTACCGGTTCTTCCACAAGCCTTACAAGCTCTGGCCTTTTTTTCTGAGCCAGATCAGAAGGGCTGCCGGCATCGGCCTCGTTAGTCCGACCTCCCGCCTCCAGGGTCGCTTTGATGAGCTGTATCTGACAGGGGATGTTTGCGTGATCGGAGGAGGCCCGGCCGGGATTACGGCGGCCCTAGCTGCAGCCCAGCAGGGGCTGCGCGTCATTCTTCTGGAGGCCCGGCCCTGGCTCGGGGGTTTCTTTGATTACCGCGTCCCAGAATACGGCCAACACGGACCGTTGTACAAAAGGGCGCGCGAACTCGAAGGCTCACTCATAAAAGAAGCCAACGTTCGCGTCCTTTCTCACGCACCCATGATCGGCTTCTATACCAACAACCTTGTAACCGCTTTTCAGGTGGGAGGCGAAACCGATCCCTTTGATGAGCGCTACATCGAGGTCCGGGCACAAAGCGCCGTGGTTGCCACC
>JARRRH010000195.1:0-5083 GCA_037380925.1 Deltaproteobacteria bacterium
TGCTCAAGACCTCACAGGTGGGCAACGCAACCAGGCTCACCTGATGTTCGAGATCCAGCGCATGGAACAACCACTTCTTTCGGTCAGGGGACTGACCAAGCATTTTGGAGGCCTCGTGGCCGTGGAACATGTCAGTTTTGACGTGAGCCCGGGCGCCACGATCGGCTTGATGGGCCCCAATGGAGCAGGTAAATCAACCCTGCTGAACATGATAGCCGGTGATTACAAGCCGGATTCAGGGTCGGTGCTCTTCAAAGGGCGGGACATCACTGGACTCAGTCCTCACAAAATCTGCCATCACGGCATTGGAAGAACCTACCAGATCCCCAGGCCGTTCCCCCACATGACCGTGCTGGAAAACGTCATGGTGGCCTCGGTCTTCGGCAGGGGTTTTGGGAAGGCCGATGCAAAAAACGAAGCGAGAAGACTCCTCCATACCACGGAGCTTGCCGAAAAGGAACGGGCTCTGGCCGGGGATGTACTGGAGCTGACGCTCAAGAGGCTGGAGCTGGCCAGGGCCCTGGCCTCAAACCCGTCACTCCTTATTCTGGACGAGGTCGCCGCCGGTCTGACGGAGGATGAATTACCCAAGATATTCCAATTACTGGAACACATACGGAGCGTGGGCACAACCATCATCCTGGTGGAACATATCATGAAAATCATGTTTGAAGCGGTCGACAGGATCATCGTGATGGACAAAGGGATCAAAATAGCTGAAGGCACCCCTGACGATGTCATGAAAAATGAAAAGGTTATTGAGGCCTATTTCGGTTAAGGATCACAAAAGCAGCACCTGAGCTTGTGGGAAAAAGGTGGAAGAGCCCATTCTGAGAGTGGAAAACATCTCGGTATTTTATGGAAACCTCGAAGTCCTCCGGCATATGTCCCTGGAAGTCATGCCTCGTGAAATTGTAGCCCTCATCGGCTCCAACAGTGCAGGCAAAACCACTTTGCTCGATACCATATCAGGACTCAACCACCCCAAAAAAGGGCGGCTTAAATTTGAGCAAATGGATATTACCTATATGAGTCCATTCAAAATCGTAAGCCTGGGCATCACTCAGGTTCCTGAGGGAAGGCAGCTTTTCCCGGATCTTACGGTTCTTGATAATTTGATTGTGGGCTCTTACAATCCCAACGCAAGGCCCGGCCGGGACAGAAACCTGAAAGTGGTTTTCGAGCATTTCCCGGTTCTCGAAGAGAGGAGAAATCAGCTGGCCAAGACCTTGAGCGGCGGCGAGCAACAGATGTTGGCCATCGGCCGGGGACTCATGTCGGACCCCAAGCTCATGCTCCTGGACGAGATGTCTCTCGGCCTGGCGCCCATCATTCTGGAAGCACTGTACCGGGCCTTAAAAGAAATCAAACTGAGAGGCATCACCATTCTGTTTGTGGAGCAGAACGTTCGACGAAGTTTGGAAGAAGCGGAAAGGGCCTACATCATCGAAGGGGGACGCATTGCTTTAGGCGGGACTGCAAGCGAGCTCCGGGAAGAAGAGAAGATCAAGAAAGCCTACTTCGGCCTGTAAGGAAGGCGGGGTGCGGGAATGACTTTTCTCACCGATTTATTCACCCCTCTGGTGATGGGGGTACTGATAGGCGGACTGTATGCACTCATAGCGCAGGGCCTTTCCCTTGTTTTCGGTGTAATGAGGCTCATCAACGTGGCACACGGGGACCTCGTCGTTTTTGGAACATACTTCGCTTATGCATGCCTCACAATGCTGGGAATAGATCCCATTCTGAGCCTGGTTTTCGGCATGCCCATCATGTTTGCCGTCGGTTTTGCTGTCCAGAAATTCCTTATGAGTCGTTCCTTTGGCATCTCCATGGAGGCGCCCCTGATCATCGCCTTTGGACTGTCACTCGTTCTCCAAAACACGGATCAGATCATCTGGACTCCTCTGTCAAGAGGGCTGAACATGCCCTATTGCATGTACTGTTTCACCGTGGGGGAGATTTATATCCCTTTTGCCTATTTTCTTGATCTTGTAGCTGCATTGGTCGTTATGGTCATCCTGAGCCTTTTCCTGAAAAAGACCTACCTGGGCAGGGCCATCAATGCGGCTTCTCAAAACAAGAAAGGCGCCTTGCTCATGGGGATCGACACGAACCGCGTCTATGCCGTTACTTTCGGAATTGCTACAGCAACCGCCGCTGTGGCCGGTGTGTTTCTAGGATTGACTTTTCCTTTTTCTCCGACCACAGGCATTTCCTTTCTCATCATTTCCTTCGGCGTGATTGTGGTCGGAGGAATGGGCAGCATGCTTGGTACTTTTATCGGAGGCATTATTCTCGGACTGTCTCAGACCCTTGGTGGGCATTTTTTCAGTGATGCGGCGCAAATGCTTGTCGCCTATCTGGTTGTGTTGATCGCATTGAGCATCAAACCTCAGGGTTTGTTCGGCCGGTAGAAGAGGTACACACGGGTTCATCTATGAGACCACCCAACCGGAAATGGGTTTTCGCCATACTGATTGCCGTCGTTCTCGCCCTCTTGCCTGTCTTTAAAGTGCCGGGTGAATGGCTCCTGTACCTGTTTCTCTTCTTTGTTTATTTGGCCATGGCCAACATGTGGAACCTCCTGGCCGGCTATTCCGGCCTCATCTCCCTGTGTCAGCCTGCTTTTATAGGACTGGCGGGGTATACGCTGGTCGTTGTCACGTGGAGCGGATTGCCGTTTTACTTGGGCTGGGTGCTGGGAGGCATCATTGCCGCCGCTTTTGCGCTGCTCATCTCAATTCCCGTGTTCAGAATGAAAGGCATCTATTTCGCGGTTGGAACACTGGTGGTTCCCGAAATTCTCAGGATCGTGTTCCTCCTGTGGAAGCCCATAGGCGGCGAACTCCATGGAGCGGGTGCAGGATACAGATTAAAAGGTCTGGAAGCAATCTCCATGGGTGAAGTGTACTGGCTGGCCCTGGGAATGGGAATCCTTTCGGTTCTGGTCATGCGGCTGGTATTAAGGTCGACACTCGGTTTAGGTCTCGCTGCAATTCGCGACAGCGACATCACGGCAGCTAGTTCCGGGGTCGACGTTTTCAAGCTGAAGCTCTTTTCCTTTGTTCTGGGCGCGGCCGTAACCGGGTTGGCCGGAAGTGTTTTTTATATTTACCAAAAGTATATTGAGCCCACGTCAGCGTTCAGCATCCGCTGGACAATGATCCTTATGCTCTCCGCTGTCATAGGAGGGCTGGGTTTAGAGACCGGTCCCATTGTGGGTGCCGCCATCGTGGTATTTCTTCATTTCTTTTTGGCCAAATACACAGGCTGGAGTCTCCTCATTCAAGGGATTCTGCTCATCGGCGTCATGCTCATGCTGCCCAAAGGCGTCATGGGGTTTGTTCACGAGAAACACCGGATGATGAGAAGTAGCACATAGAGTGGAAGAATTTGCAACAATGTTTTTGTATGGCAAGGAGCACCCTTTGGCTAAAGCCAAAGGGAAGGCGAAGGGCATTAAAGCAAGAAAGAGGAAAGGAGAAAGGAAAATGAAAAAATGCTTCTTGTTTCCCTTGGGAGTGGCGGGGGTCATTGTATTTTTGTTCACGGGAGCCGGTTTTGCGGCCGATGAGCCCAACGAGATTCGCGTAGGCTGCAACACACCTTTAACAGGCATGTTTGCGGGCTTTGGCGGTGGCGGCGCTTGGGGAGTAGAAGCGGCTGCCGATGATATCAATAAACTCGGCGGTGTTTTTGTCAAGGAGCTCGGCCGCAAGCTGCCCGTCAAAGTTATCGTGGTGGATAACGAGAGCGATCCCGGGAAGTCAGCAACCCTGGAGGAGGAACTGATTCTCAGACATAAGGTCCACTGTAACGCGCCTCCGAACCAGCCACTGCCTCTCGTGATTCCTCAGGCCGACCTGGCAGACAAGTACAAAATTCCCCGGGTCAGCGGAGGGACTCCCATGGAGCCATGGCTCAGCCTGAGGAGAGACGCTAAACCTTCCTGGCAGTACAGCTGGACCTTTGGTTTCGCCATTGCCACCCACGCGCCAAAGGGCGCCTATTGGGACAAGCCCGGGTATTCCATCATGGACACGTGGGTAGCCATGTTGAACAAGTTCGGAGACAAGACCAACAAAAAAGTGGGGGTCTTCGCCTCGGATGAACCGGACGGAAGAGGCTGGTATTCTCTGTTTCCTCCGGCCTTGGAAAAACTGGGCTATCAGGTTGTGGGAACGGATAAGAAGCTGGGACTGCTTCCCCTGGAGACGACTTACTTCTCATCCCTGATAAGGAGATGGAAAGAAGCTGATGTGGAAATTGTGTGGGGCAATTCCCCGTCTCCTTTCTTTGCCACCATGTGGCGTCAGGCTCGCTCCATGGGTTTCAAACCCAAAATGGTTTCCGTGGGCCGGGCACCCCTTTTCTACACCGAAGTCAATGCCTGGGGTGATGACCTTCCCTTGGGTGTCGGCGTCGAAATATGGTGGGACCCTTCGTTTGAAAACTGCCCCGGCTTTGGTAATACAACCCCGAAATCCCTGACCGAGAGGTGGATCAAGGATACCGGCCAGCCGTTGAATCCTTCCATAGGATGGGGTTATCAGATTATCCAGATCCTGGTTGACGCGATCCAGCGGGCAGGATCTCTGAAACCCGAGGCTATCAATGCGGCACTGGCCAAGACGGACATGATGACCATCGCCTACTATGTTAAATTCGACAAAGAGCACTATAACCAGAAACCCCTTGCCTACGGCCAGTGGGTAAAGACCGATAAGCCGTGGAAATGGGAGTGCCCCGTGACTTTTTCCGAACACAGCTTCATAAAAGCGACAGCAAAGCCCATATTCCCTATTCCTTACAAGTGAGAAATGCAGGCCGTGGCTAAACTAAAGCTCTCCCATGCACGACCCTGACCCTCGCCCTTGAATGAGGGTTGAGGGTTAGGGTGACATGAGAGCACCCCATATCGTCATGATCACCCTCCTGCTTTCTCCGTCCAAAGAGGAGGGAGAACATGTGGGTTGGAAAGGAGAAACAGTTCGTTGGATACGAAAGTATGGAGCGAGAAACAAGAGGTCCTGATCAGTGATAAAACACCGACGGTCCTAATCGGTGAAAGAATCAACCC
>JARRRH010000196.1:0-6709 GCA_037380925.1 Deltaproteobacteria bacterium
CGGTTCTTGCCTTTTGCGGACAAGTGGGCGACCTTGCCGAATCCATGGTGAAGAGACGTTGCGGCGTGAAGGATTCAGGTAAGATTCTTCCCGGTCACGGTGGCGTACTGGACAGGATAGATGGTCTCTTGTTCTGCTTGCCGGTTTTATATGTATTTGTGACATGGTCTATTCGGTAAGAAACCTTGGAGTACTGGAGTATTGGAGTGTTGGAAAAAGCGAAAGTATCAGATTCTGCACGGACTAGTCCTTTCATTAGTCCATTAGTGCCTAAGGTGTGAGGTAAAGAGAGTGGAAGCCTGCTCGGAGAGTGTAACGGAGGAAGAGGACGGTTGAGTGATGATGAACTACGCTTTTGACAGAATGAGGGTTCTTGTCACCGGGGGGGCCGGTTTCTTGGGCTCCCATCTTTGTGAAAGGTTGCTGGCAGAGGGACACACAGTCATCTGCCTCGACAACTATTTCACGGGGCAAAAGAGAAATATCTTTCATCTGCTGGACAACAGGCATTTCGAGCTCATCCGCCATGATCTCGTAAACCCCATATTCCTGGAGGTGGATCAAATATACAATTTGGCGTGCCCGGCATCCCCGATCCACTATCAGTATAACCCGGTGAAGACGACCAAGACGAGTGTCATGGGCGCCATTAACATGCTGGGGCTTGCCAAAAGGGTCAAGGCCAAAATTTTGCAGGCTTCCACGAGTGAAGTCTATGGGGATCCGACGGTTCACCCTCAGAAAGAAAGCTACTGGGGGAATGTGAACACGATCGGACCGAGGGCTTGCTACGATGAAGGGAAGCGATGCGCTGAGACTCTTTTTTTCGACTACTACAGGCAGAACAAAGTGAATATCCGGGTGGTTCGCATTTTCAATACCTACGGTCCCCGAATGCACCCCAATGACGGCCGGGTGGTGAGTACGTTTGTCATCCAGGCTCTGCGGGGGGAGCCCATCAGCATTTTCGGGGATGGGACTCAGACAAGATCTTTTTGTTATGTGGATGATATGGTCGAAGGGCTCGTCAGAATCATGGAAGGGCCTGATGATTTTGTGGGCCCTGTTAATTTGGGGAACCCTGTAGAGCACAGCATTCTGGAACTGGCGCAGTTGATCCTCAAACTGGCAAGGTCTACATCCGTCCTCGAATTTTTCCCTGCGCCGGAGGATGACCCGAAAAGACGGCAGCCCGACATTGGCCTCGCCCGACGGGAACTGGGCTGGGAACCCAAAATTCCTGTAGAAGAAGGCTTGGGAAAGACGATTCACTATTTCAGAGAGTTGCTCCAAAAGGCATGAAAAACATTGCGATCATAGGATCCACAGGGTCTATCGGTGTCAACGCACTCAAGGTGATCGAGGCAAACCCGGACAGGTACAGAGTCGTGGCCCTCGCCGCCGGCAAAAACATCGACCTTCTCGTAAAACAGATCAAGCAGTTCAGGCCGTTGGGGGCGGCTGTTCTGGATGATGCGGGGGCCGAGGATTTGAGGGGACGCTTCAGGGATCGCTTGAGAACTCAGGTTTTCGTGGGGACCGAAGGTGTTGTCCATGCGGCCACCATGGGAGAGGTGGACACCGTGATTTCCGCCATATCCGGGGCGGCAGGACTTCCACCGACCTATGCAGCAATCGAGGCAGGAAAGAACATCGCTTTGGCCAACAAGGAAACCATGGTCATGGCCGGCCCTCTCATCATGCGCAAAGCCAGGAGAAAGGGGGTCTCCATTGTGCCCATAGACAGCGAGCACAGCGCCATCTTGCAGTCTTTACAGGGCCATCATAGGGAGGATTTGCGGCGGATTATCTTGACAGCATCAGGAGGCCCTTTTCTGGGTTGGTCCTTTGAAGCCATGAAGCGGGTAAAGCCGAAGCAAGCTCTCAAACACCCCAACTGGCGCATGGGAAAGAAAATCACTATTGACTGCGCCACCCTTATGAACAAGGGACTCGAAGCGATCGAAGCGAAATGGCTTTTTGACCTGGCCATCGACCAGATCAGTATCCTCATTCATCCCCAAAGCATCGTCCATTCCATGGTGGAGTACAAGGATGGATCGATCATCGCCCAGATGGGGGTCCCGGACATGTTGACGCCGATCTCGTACGCCCTGTCCTATCCCAGACATATTGAAACTCCCCTTCCGCCACTGAACTTCGAGGAGATCGGCACACTGAGCTTCATGAAGCCCGACACGACAAGGTTCCCTTGTCTTGATCTTGCGATTGAGGCGGCACAAGTAGGGAAAAGCATGCCTGCCGTAATGAACGGGGCCAATGAGGTGGCTGTTGATTTTTTTCTCAAGGGAAGAATCGGGTTTCTGGAGATTCCAAAGGTGATCGAAAAGACCATGGAAGCCCATGAACCCTTCCCGATAGACAGTATAGAGGCCATTATGGAAGCCGATGCCTGGTCGCGGGAGGCAGGGCGGAGATTAGCAGCCCCATGATAGATTGCCTTTGTTTGAAGCGTAAGGCGTAAGGCGTAAGGCATAAGGCTTGAGGCTTACGGCTAACGGATCATCCAAGTGTAAATTCCGTGCGCCTTGTGCGTTGAGGCTCTGGTTGTATCCTGGTATTGAACAATACGAAAAAATTATCTTATCGTCAGCGAGGCTCCATAGTTGGCTGAAATAAAGGATATGTGATGGGTTTTTTCTTCTACTATTTTTTCCCCTTTATTGTGGTGCTCGGTGTTTTGATCTTCTTCCACGAATTAGGGCACTTTCTTGTAGCCAAGCAATTCGGTGTGAAGGTGCTCAGGTTCTCCCTCGGATTTGGTTACAAGTTGGTGGGGAAGAGGATCGGGGAAACAGAATACCTTGTCTCCACTATACCTCTCGGCGGGTACGTCAAAATGCTGGGCGAAAATGAGGACGACGCCGAGCCTATACCGCCTCATGAAGCAGTCAGGGCTTTCAGCAACCAACACGTTCTGAAAAGAATCGCCATCGTCGTTGCAGGTCCGGTTTTCAATCTCATTCTCGCCCTGGTCCTGTTTTGCGGCCTGTACATCATCTCCGGCACCCAGGTGATGACTGCAGAGATCGGCCAGGTGCGGCAGGGTTCGCCTGCTGATGAGGCCGGGCTCGAGAAGGGAGATGTGATCGTAGCCGTCGAAGGTGAACCCGTCAGGGGGTGGTCGGATATCAAGGCGCTGGTGCAGGATCGTGCCGGCATGACCTTGATCATGACCGTTGATAGACATGGTGAGTTCCTAAGCAAGAAAGTGGTTCCCGAAGAGGCTGTGGAGAAGAACATATTCGGTGAAGAGGCCAAGACCGCTCTCATCGGCATTGTGGCGGCGGGTAAGTACGAAAAGGTCGAGCTGGGACCATGGGAGGGGGTCAAGGAAGCATTTCGAAAAACATGGGAGGTTATCCGATTAACTTGCCTGACTATCGTGAAACTCATTCAACGGGTGATTCCCATCAAAACCGTTGGGGGCCCGCTCTTGATCGGGCAGATGACAGGACAGTTGGCCAAGGAGAGTTTCCTCTACCTCATCCCTTTTATGGCCGTCATTAGCATCAATTTGGGAATCCTGAACTTGCTACCGGTCCCCATTCTTGATGGAGGCGTCATCCTCTTTCTTCTCCTTGAGTTGGTTACGGGTCGGCCGATCAGCATCAAGAAACGGGACTTGGCCCAGAAAGTAGGTCTCTTTGTCCTGATCTTGCTGATGGCCGTGGTCTTTTACAATGACGTTATGAGATTTTTTGAATAGCCTGGATAGGAGGAGAAACATTTTGCGGTGATCCTGGCGCTGAATACGTCCACAGCACAATTCAGCATGGCCCTCATGGAAGAGGACGGGAACCTCGCAGCGGAGTTTTTCATGGTTTCAAAGTCCAGGCATTTCCGCCCTTTCATGCCTGTCTTGCATGAGTTGCTCACCACCACGAAAGTGAGCCTCGGAGAAATCAAGGCCCTGGCGGTAGCCAAAGGGCCCGGAAGCTTCACCGGTTTGAGGGTGGGCCTCTCTGCCGCCAAGGGCCTCTGTCAGGGTCTCTCTGTGCCCATCGTGGGCGTCTCGAGCCTGGAAGCCATGGCCAACCAGCTCCCTTTTGCCGCCCACCCAGTATGCGCCATCCTGGATTCCAGAAAGGCCGAGGTCTTCGCCGCCCTTTTCCGCTGGTCCAATGACCGTGGCATGGTGAGGCTGACGGAGGACCTATGTGTGAAAATGGTGGATCTTGCTTCCGTGACTGAGGAGAGGGCGATTTACCTTGGTAACAACAGGGCGACCCAAGGGCCCGCCATTTGCGAGATCCTTGGTGACCGGGCCTTTCTCGCGCCGCCGTCTCTGTGGCATCTCAGGGCGTCCGTTGTGGGGAGGCTGGGCTTAAAACAGGCCCAGGCGCAGGGCTTCGACAAACTGGAGGATCTTGTGCCGTCCTATTTAAGGCCGCCTGACATTCGACCGAATCCTCATCAGCCCCTGTCGGAAAAAGAGGATGGAAACGCCTAGGGCGTTGACAAACGAGGTAGGAACACTATAATAAAAACTCTGAAAAGGATTTGATATGACTTGTGTATTTGCTTCTCCATTCCAGCAAGAGACAGGTGTCGCGTAATATGTCGAGCTCCGGCAATCTGCATACGAGAATTTACAACACCCTGCCTGTTGCCAAAGAAGGGCTTCCTTTTATCTTTTTTGGCCTCGCCCTGGTCCTCTTGCTACTGTATTTTAGATCTTTCATTTTGACCCTGCTTGCACTGCTTTGCACCCTGTTTACGGTGTATTTTTTCCGCGATCCAAAACGTGACAGCGATGCCGGTGACAGGGCGGTTCTCGTGCCTGCTGACGGGAAAGTTCTCGCTATTGATTCTGTGGAGGAGCAGGACAGCCCTCTGGGTGTACCTTCAGTGAAGGCCAGCGTTTTCATGTCTCTTTTTGACGTGCACGTGAATCGCATTCCTGCGAGCGGAAGGATCTCAGATATTACGTACCACCCCGGGAAATTCTTTGCAGCCAATCGGGACAAGGCTTCGGAACACAATGAGAGGAACAGAATTACTCTGGAAACCAGTGACGGACAACGGATCGTTTTTGTTCAGATCGCGGGGATCATTATCTATCTCCCAGCGAACAGCCGCATCCTTGCCCGGCCGGGCCATAGGGTGAAGGGGGGGCAAACCATATTGGGGTATCTCTCATGAAGGGAAAGAAGAGAAAGAAGCCGAGAAGCAGACAACGGAAAGGCATTTTTGTGCTGCCCAATCTTTTTACCTCCGCATGCCTTTTCGGGGGCTTTTACGCTATTATCGCGGCCATTCAGGGCCGATACGAAGCGGCTGCCATAGCAATTTTGATCTCAGGCGTATTGGACGGCATTGACGGGCGAATAGCCCGTTTCACCCGAACGACCAGCCAGTTCGGCATTGAGTTCGATTCTCTCTCGGATCTCATTGCCTTCGGCCTGGCCCCGGCGATCCTGGTTTTCCAGTGGGCCCTGGGACCGTTTGGCAGACTTGGCTGGCTGGCCGGCTTTATGTATGTGATTTGCGGCGCATTGCGACTGGCTCGATTCAATGTGCAAAAGAGCAGTGAAGACCCCAATTACTTCAAAGGCTTGCCCGTACCCGCTGCGGCGTGTCTCATTGCCTCCTTGATCCTGTTTGTCCATGCTGTGGGCGACATCCCCGGGAGCCGATCCTGGATCATCATCAGCCTGATCTATGCCTTGTCTTTTCTCATGGTCAGCACGATTCGGTATTTGAGCTTCAAGAAGTTCGACATTAGGAACCGAAAGCCGTTCAATGTCCTGGTATCGATAATTCTTGTATGCCTGGTCATTGCGTACAAACCTATGATCATGCTTTTCGTGATCATGCTGACCTATGTCCTGTCCGGGCCGGTGTCAGCGGTATACCGTTTCCGCGAAAGACGCCGATCCTCGGCCGAGAGCGCTTCTTTTAAGAAGCCCGGCCTGTCGGGAGACGCCGCTTCCGGGCAAACGGAAGGCCAAGAGGGATTCAAAGAGACGGAGTCCAACCCCGCATCCAATCGCTCCTGAGGTTTAAGCACCGCATGTTCCTCTTTTTCTTTGGAGGACCGGTTGGTGTCGCGCCCCATAAAGAACTTTCAGAATAGAAAAGCAAGAGATCTCCGGGACCGTGCGCTAATGATATGAGAGTCACCGGCGGGATGGCGAAAGGCCGACGTTTGGCTTCAATGAAAGGGCTCGACATAAGGCCGACCTCTGACTTGGTCCGAGAGGCGATTTTTAATCTCATCGGCCAGGATGTGTCGGGGGCAAGAGTGCTTGACCTTTTTGCCGGAACCGGCAGTTTGGGCATCGAGGCCCTCAGCCGTGGTGCCCAATGGGTTTTGTTCATTGACTGTTCCGAGAAGGCCCTCCGGCTCATCAGACAGAACCTGGAACGATGTGGTCTGGGCGGCAGGGGTGTTGTGGTGAAAAAGGATCTGAACAAAGGGCTGCCATGGCGAAACCCGCTGCTGAGGGAGGAAATGGATCTCGTCTTCATGGACCCCCCTTACAGGAAGGGCATGATCGCTCCGCTTCTGGAGGCGCTTTCCGAAAGGCAAGTCCTCTCATCCCTGCCCCTCGTGGTGGCCGAGACTTCAAAGAGGGAATCATTGCCGGACCGTGTGGGCGAACTCCGGCTGGTTGAGGAGCGACGTTACGGAGACACGAGGATTCATATTTTCGCCCATATCTAGCGCTTTCAGCGCAAACCG
>JARRRH010000197.1:0-5078 GCA_037380925.1 Deltaproteobacteria bacterium
GGTGGTGGACAACATTGCGGAGCTGGAGCCCATTGTCGAGGAGATAATGGAGGCAGAACAACTTGTTCAGCCTTACAAGCAAATAAAAAAGGAGATCACCGCAGCCCGGAGAAAATACAATGGATTAAAAGCAGCGCTGGTGAAGCGGCTGGAGGAGGCGCGGGCGCAATTGAGTCCAGATGACGACCGCAAAGTCGTTCTCGATCTCATCTGTGAAGGAATCGGCCGGCATCTGGAACGCTACATCTTGGCTCATAGACAGCAGGTTGTGGCCGCGGCGGAAAACTGGTGGGACAAGTATGCGACACCCATGGATGTTCTTGAAAAAGCTAAGGAGGGTGCAGTGAATAACCTGGCGATAATGATGGGGAGCTTAGGATATGTCAGGTGAAGACGCCCTGCTGCCGCCATGGGCAAACCGCCAACAAGACGTCTCCCCGCCCGAGGATTGGCAGCAAGTGCCTCTTGCAACAATTGCCGATATCAGATTTAGCAGCGTGGATAAGAAATCCTATGCTGGCGAAAAACCTGTTAGGCTCTGTAATTATACCGACGTTTATAATAACGACTACATCTTTGGCGATGAAGATTTTATGTCTGCCACGGCTTCTGATTCTGAAATCGCACGTTTTTCGGTCCAGCCCGGTGATGTAATTATTACGAAAGACTCGGAGACTCCGGATGACATCGGGATTCCCGTGGTCATCGAAGCATCTTCACCAGACCTCCTTTGCGGCTATCATCTCGCACTGATCCGTCCGAATCAGAATCGGGTGGATTCTATCTTCTTAGCAAAGCAGTTAGCTCATGAGAGGCTCAGCCGGTACTTTGCAAGATTAGCGAATGGTTTGACCCGTTACGGACTGCCAACTGTAGCAGTCGAGAACGTACCAGTTTGGGTCCCTTTACTTGGCGAGCAGCAATCCGTAGCTGGAATCTTGAGGGGCATAGACGAGTCGATTGCGAAGACTGAGTCCCTAATCCACAAGCTCAAGGCTATCAAACAGGGCCTTATGCACGACCTTCTGACCTGCGGTCTTGATGACAACGGCCAACTCCGCGATTCTGAAAGGCATCCCGAGCACTTCAAGGAATCGCCGCTGGGTTTAGTTCCCAGAGACTGGACCATAAAGCCTTTATCTGATCTTACTGATGTTGATCGCGGTAAGTTTATGCATCGCCCGAGGAATGACCCTCGATTCTATGGCGGTGAGCATCCTTTTGTTCAAACGGGAGATGTCGCTGCTGCTGATGGAAGAGTCCTGAATTCATTTAGTCAAACATTGAATGCCAGGGGGGCCATAGTCTCACAAGAGTTCCCTGAGGGGACCATAGCCATCACTATTGCGGCAAATATCGCAGATACGGCGATCTTGGGGCGTCCAATGTATTTTCCTGACAGTATCGTGGGAGCAGTTGTCAAACCACCCAATGCGATTCGATACATTGAATTACGGATACGATATCGAAAGAAATGGCTTAGCGCTCAGGCTCCCCAGAGTGCTCAAAAGAATATTAACCTTGAGACGCTGCGGCCCCTTCTTCTTCCCGTTCCGAATCCTGAAGAGCAGCTTAAAATCGCAGAAATATACGATCGGTTGGATTCAAGAATACAATCCGAAGAGGCTTATCATTCCAAACTGAAAGCCATCAAAAAGGGGTTGATGCAGGACCTACTTACCGGCCGCGTACGGGTCAAGGACCCTCTTGAGGAGGGCGATTGATGCCGGTACCAAACCCCACACCCATTTATCGCTTTATCCACGTGGATAACCTCAACATCTGTTTGAGACGGGGCGGGTTGTACGCGCCGAATCACACCCCTGATGATGGTCTAGTTTATCGCACGATCCACAATGTAGATATTCAGAACCGACGTCGGATCTATCGAATACCCTGCGGTCCCCGGGGGGTGATCCATGACTACGTGTCTTTTTACTTCGGCCAACGCTCCCCGATGCTGCTGCAATTGCAGACCGGGCAGGTGGAAGGTTACAACGAAGGTCAAGAGCCATTGATTTATCTGGTGTCGACGGCCCAGGCGGTGCGTGATGCCGAGATCGGCTTTGTGTTCTCCGACGGTCATGGCATTGCGGTGTTTACTCAATGGTTTGACGACCTGGTGGACTTGAACCAGGTGGATTGGAGGGCGGTTCAGGCGCGGTATTGGGCGGATACCCCTCAGGCCATGGATCGCCAGCGCCGTAAGCAGGCGGAATTTCTTGTGCACCAATTCTGCCCATGGGAACTGATTCTGGAGATCGCAGTTGTCAATGCGGCTGTACGGGACCGGGTTAGGGATATCCTGCAGGGAGTCCCCACAGTTTATCGGCGTCCTGTGCGGGTTAGGCCAAACTGGTATTATTGAGAAAGGAGGCAGCCATGGTCGAACTCACTAAAGGTAATCTCCTGACCGCTGATACGGATGCCCTCGTCAATACCGTAAACTGCGTCGGTTACATGGGTAAGGGCATTGCCTTGCAGTTCAAACAGGCCTTCCCAGCTAACTTTGAGGCCTACCAAAAGGCTTGCAAGAACCATGAGGTGCAGATCGGCCGGATGTTCGTGTTCAAGACCGGCTCGATGTATACCCCCAAATACATTATCAACTTCCCCACCAAAGGCCATTGGCGGGAGAAATCGCGTCTCAGCGCCATCAAGGCCGGTCTCAAAACCTTAATTGAAGAAGTCCGGCGCCTGGGCATACATAGCATTGCCGTGCCGCCATTGGGATGTGGCCTGGGTGGGCTGAGGTGGCAGCAGGTCCGGCCTTTGATTGAAGGGGCTTTCAAAGAAGTTCCGGAGGTTCAGGTTCTCCTTTTTGCGCCGGTAGGCACGCCGGAGGCCAAGGAAATGCCGATAAGGACCAAACGACCGCACCTGACCACGGCCCGCGCCTTGTTCCTCAAGTTGATGCAGCAATATGCGGCTTTCCATTATCGGTTGACCCTGTTGGAGATTCAGAAACTTGCCTACTTCCTCCAGGAGGCCGGCGAGCCTCTGAGATTAAATTATGAAGCAGGGCATTATGGGCCGTATGCCGTTAACTTGAATAAAGTCCTGGAGATTATGGAAGGCCATTATATTCGGGGTTATGGCGACAGCCAGAAACCGGATGTGGAGATCGAACTGCAACCTGGAGCAACGGAGGAGGCTGACCGCTTCCTGGCGGAAAATGAAAGCTCCAGAGAGCGCCTGGAAAAAGTTGCCGGGTTGATCGAAGGGTTTGAGACTCCCTATGGGATGGAGCTTCTGTCCAGCGTGCACTGGCTGGCAGTCCACGGCAAGCCCTCTGCTACTGATGTGGACACCGCAATTGAGCAAATGATGAGCTGGAGTCCTCGCAAACGCAAGATGTTCAAGCCTAATCACATTCGGGTAGCTTGGGACCGATTGCAGGCCGAAGGATGGATAAGCTGACGATCCCCAAGGGAACCAGCGCATGATGAATACAATACCAGATCTGGCCCCACCCACCAGCACCCCGACAGAATGGTCGGAAGTAGAGCGCCCCTTACTGATCCACCTGGTGAGCCTGGGCTGGCAGTTCATGCCTGGTGATATCGACATTCCGGAGCTCACTGAAAGGGAGAACTTTCGCCAGGTGGTGCTTTACGGCCGGCTGCGCGAGGCGATCAAGCGCATCAATGCTGCCGATGGCCCGGTGGACGATCTGACTGTAGAACGCGCCATCCGGCAACTCGAGGCCATGGGCGGCCAGGCGCTTCTGGAGAAAAATCGGCTTATCACCGAACGGCTCATCAAGGGCGTCTATGTTGAGTCCACGGACCCAAACGAGAGACGCCAACGCCTCATCCGGTTCGTCGAATTCGACCCTGCTAAACAAGACCTAAATGATTTTTTAGCCATCAACCAGTTCCGTGTGGACCTTCCCGGCCGAGGGACTTTTGTTATCCCCGATGTGGTGATGTTCGTTAACGGCCTCCCTGTGATCGTCGTGGAATGCAAGAGCCCGAGCATTACGGACCCCCTCGGCGAGGGGCTGGACCAGCTCTTGAGATATTCGAACAACCGCTACTGGGTGGAGGAAGATGAAGGAATCGAGGACCTTTTCCTGTTCAACCAGCTCATGGTGGTATCCTCGTTCTATCAGGCCCGGCTGGGTACGCTTGGCGCCTACCACGAGCACTACCTGGAGTGGAAGGACACGGCTCCTCTTACCCGCGAGCAGTTAGCCGAAGAGCTTGAAAAGGCACCCGACAAGCTCAAGAGCCAGGAGTTACTGGCAGCCGGGGTACTGCGCCCGGAGCGCTTGATCGACATCCTGAGGAACTTTATCCTCTTTAAAACCGAGGAAGGCAAACTTATCAAGATTGTCCCGCGCTACCAGCAATATCGCGCCGTTCAGTTTGCCATTGACCGATTGCTCACTGGCAAAACGCGTGAGCAGGATGAGAAGGACCAGGACCGCCGGGGCGGCATCATCTGGCATACCCAAGGCTCAGGAAAGAGCATCACCATGGTCTATCTGGTCAGAAAAATGCGGACTATCCCGAAGCTGCGCTCCTTCAAGGTCGTGGTGGTTACTGATCGCACGGATCTGGAGAAGCAGTTACGGGAGACGGCCGCACTCACGGGTGAGATCATCCGGCCAGACGACCAGGACAGAAAGAAACCTACCTCGGCCACGGAAACGCTCACGGCTATCCTCCGGGAAATAAGCCCGGATATCGTCTTTGCGATGATCCAGAAGTATCTCGTGCGGACGGGCGAAGCCGAGGTCTATGAGTACGAGGTGCCCGTGGCACCGCCGAAGCACAACGCAGAAACATTTGCGGTCGACGCTCCTAAGACAAAGACGTTGCGGCAGGTCGTGCGGGACCAGGAGTTCGAAATCCTAAACGAGTCACCAAACATCCTTATCCTGATCGATGAGGCCCACAGGTCGCACACGAAGACTTTCCATGCAAACCTGATGAAAGCGCTGCCGAATGCCGCTAAGATCGGTTTCACTGGAACGCCTATCATGCGGAGCGAAAAAGCCACTACTCAGGCGGTCTTCGGAGACTTCATCGATAAGTACCGGTTGGATGAGGCGGTCAACGATGAGGCGACCG
>JARRRH010000198.1:0-13924 GCA_037380925.1 Deltaproteobacteria bacterium
GGTGGGGAAGGGCTTTTTCTGCGGAGGTGGTCATATACGGACGGTGTGCCATTTCGGACAGAAAAGAGGTTTCTGTGAGCCTGACCGCCCTTGACGTGGCCAGAGAATTCATGATTGACCAGGCTGATCAAACCGGATTGGTGGGCCAGGGTTCACAAGGTGTGGTGCAGACCATGCAAAGGGTGATCGATGAGATCGCATCCAACCTCGGTCCGTCCATCCTGAGGGCGATCACAGCACTGGAAGCCAAAGTGAGCCGGTTTGAGATTACGGTCAAGGGGCTCAGGAGCTTCAGGGATTTTAGAACGTTGAGAGACTTTCTGGAAAAGGAGGTGGAGGGTGTTAAATCGGTGCGACAGACAAGGGTGAAGGGCAATATGATATCGATTATGGTGGAATATCCCGGTGATGAAGACGCTTTTCTTGAAGAAGTATTGCGGCACGAGAATCTTCCTTTTCCCCTAGACGTGGTAAAAACCGAAGAGGGGGAGATCGTTTTCAACATCAGGTAGTTTCCATGACTATAGCAAACCTCGTTACCACAATTAGAATTATTCTCGCCCCTGTTTTTATGATCTTCATCATCAATGATCAGTACAAGTCGGCCCTGGTGGTTTTTATCATTTGCGTAATAAGCGACGGGGCTGACGGGATGGTGGCGAGGCTGTTGGATCAGAAAAGCAGACTGGGGACTTACCTTGACCCTCTTGCAGATAAATTGCTTTTGGTGGCCACCTTTATCGCTCTTTCCGTTCGAGGCTTCTTGCCCGCGTGGCTCACTGTTCTGGTTATCGCCCGCGACGTGATGATTCTGTTGGGGGTTCTCGTTATATCGTTGAACCGAATGGAATTTCGGGTGAAACCCTCCATGGTGAGCAAGATCAACACCTGCTTCCAGTTTGCCACAGCCACTGCGGTCCTTTCCCGGAACTACCTCCCGCTGCCTTCCACGTTTTTCCGTTTCCTGTACTATGCAACCGCCCTGTTTACGGTCAGCTCCGGTCTGCATTACCTACAGTACCTGTTCAAGATCATGGGTGAGGGGACGGGAAATAGCAGAGCGAAGGGAAATGGCGGGCCTTCAGCTTAGGTATTCCCTTGGATCATAGGAGTTGCGCACCGATTCTTTGCTTGACATGGCATGGGTGAATTGCTAAGAATTTTCCGACTGTTTAGGCACGTAGCTCAGGGGGAGAGTGCAGAAGAAGTTATAGGAAGATAAGCTTAATTAGGCTTAACGGGCACGGATTTTTATTAGCTTGTCGGCATTGATGAGAAGCATTTAAAAGAGAAGGTTGAATCTACGAAAGGGACCGGGTTAAGCGCGAGATTGCTTTTTTACGATTAAGTCAGAATTTCTGTGAGGCATCTCAACAGGTGTGGTCTGGGATGCCTTATTTGCTTTGGATATCCAGAAGATGAAGCATTTGAACATCCACATTAAGGGTAAGGCTCCTCAAGAAATCGAGGCGGATGGAATCTCAGCGCTTGAAGGGCTTGAGCGTCTGGGGGTGAGGACTTCGGACAAAATTGTAGCTGCCAAGGTCAACGGNNGCACAGTACATCTCACATCATGGCTATGGCCGTTAAGGAACTGTTTCCGGGGGTTAAAGTAACGATCGGGCCGGCCATTGAGAACGGGTTCTACTATGATTTTGACTATGAACGGCCCTTCAAAGAGGATGACCTGACCAGGATTGAAGAGAAAATGAAGGAGATCATCGACGCGGATCTTCCCTTTCAAAGAAAGGAAATGCACAGCGAGGAAGCGCTCGAGCTTTTTCGTAAAGAGGATGAAGAGTACAAAGTGGAGCTCATTCGTGATCTGGATGTGGATAAGGTTTCTCTTTATTCTCAAGGCAGTTTTTACGATCTTTGCCGGGGGCCCCATATTCCGTCTACAGGAAGGGTCAAAGCCTTTCGTCTCACAAAAGTTGCCGGCGCTTACTGGCGGGGAGACGAGAAGAGAGCCATGCTGAGCCGAATATACGGGACGGCATTTCAGGACCAGAAGGCCCTCAAGAACTACCTCCATAAGCTCGATGAGGCCAAAAAGAGGGACCATGTGAGGCTGGGGGCGAAGCTTGGGCTTTTCAGCACCCATGAGGAAATAGGGGCCGGCATGGTGGTGTGGCACCCCAAAGGGGCTATGCTGCGCCATATATTGGAAGAATTTGAGATTCAGGAGCACCTGAAACGGGGATACGAAGTGGTGAAAGGCCCGCAAATTCTGAAGACAGAGCTGTGGAAAAAGTCGGGTCATTTTGAGAATTACCGGGAAAATATGTATTTTACAGAGATTGAAGGGCAGTCTTACGGCATCAAACCCATGAACTGCCTCGCCCATATGCTCATTTACAGTTCCAGCATTCGAAGTTATCGGGACCTTCCTAAACGGTATTTCGAACTCGGACTGGTTCACCGTCATGAACGTTCCGGGGTTTTGCACGGGCTCTTGAGGGTAAGGGAGTTCACACAGGATGATGCCCACATCCTTTGCATGCCGGAGCAGCTGGATGGAGAAATCAAAGGGGTTCTGGATTTTGTCAGAGACGTGATGGGGATTTTTCAATTTGACTATGAACTGGAGGTCAGCACGAGACCGGAGAAGTCGATCGGATCAGACGAAGACTGGGAAAGGGGTACAAAGGCCCTGATCAGGGCGGTAGAAGACAACCACCTGCCATACCAGATCAATGAGGGTGAGGGGGCCTTCTATGGGCCCAAGATCGATGTCAAGCTTCGAGACGCGCTGGAAAGAAAATGGCAGTGAGCCACGATTCAATGAGACTTTACTTTGCCTGAGAGATTTAACTTGTATTACATAGACAAGGAAGGCCAAAAACGGCGGCCGGCGATGATCCACAGGGTTATCTTGGGCGCTCTGGAGCGATTTATCGGCGTTCTGATCGAGCATTATGCCGGCGCCTTTCCCGTATGGCTCTCACCGGTTCAGGCTGTGATCCTGACAGTGACCGACAGAAACATTCCTTACGGCGAGACTCTTTTCAAGGCCCTCAGGAATGCGGATATCAGGGTTGAAGCCGATTTTCGAAACGAAAAGCTGGGCTTGAAAGTCCGAGAAGCCCAGTTGCAGAAAATCCCTTACATGCTCATCATCGGGGATAAGGAATACGAAAAGGAAGGCGTCACCCCAAGGTTGAGAAGTGGCGAGAATCTGCCATTTATGACCCAAAGGGAGTTCATAGATCTTATTCAGAAAGACTGCAGACAAAGGAGGTAGGGGTTATAGCCAAGAAAAGCGATGATGTCCGGGTGAATGAGAGGATCCATGCGAAGACGGTCAGGCTGATCTCCGTCGACGGCAAGCAATTGGGCATTCTGTCTCTTTCGGATGCGCTCAATGCTGCTCGCGAAGAAGGGCTCGATTTGGTAGAGGTTGCTCCCAACTCAGATCCCCCCGTGTGCAGGATCATGGATTACGGAAAATACAAGTACCAAACGAGCAAGAAGCAGCAGGAAGGGAAGAAGAAGACCAAAGCCTTCCAGGTCAAGGAAATCAGAATGAGACCCCGCACCGAAGAGCATGATCTGGGTTTCAAGATTAAGAACCTGAAGAAGTTTCTGGAGAAAAAAGACAGGGTCAAGGTGACCGTCCTTTTTCGCGGCCGGGAAATGGCGTACATGGATGCCGGCGTTGAACTCTTGCAAAGAGTTGCCGAGGAAGTGGCGGAACAAGGAACGGTGGAACAGCCGCCAACCAGAGAAGGGTGGCGCCTGACCATGACCATCGTCCCCAAGTGAAGCTTCCCGCCTTTGTTCACCTCGCTGAGTAGCTGCTTTGGCTACGAAAGTCGAATCCCGGCCAAGGGGGTGAACTTGAGCCTTTCAGACTCTAAAGGATAGTGGAAACCTCGAGACGTTAGGGAGGAAGAACAATGCCCAAAATGAAAACAAACCGTGGCGCGGCCAAGCGTTTCAAAAGCACGGGTACAGGAAAGATTGTCAGGAACAAGGCCTTTGCCAATCATATTCTGACCAAGAAGAATTCAAAGAGGAAAAGGAATCTTCGCAAATCAGGCCTGGTCCATTCGGCTAACAAAAAGAGCATGACCAGACTCATGCCTTACCTATGATGGGAGGGTTGAGCCGTACTTTCCTTCCAATGCCCTGATTTGATCTGCCTCTGGCGGGCCGTCCATATCGCAATTCAAAAAAGCGACGACGAATTGATCACCTATGGAAGAACCCAGTTCTTTGCATCCGGTGATTAGGACACTCAGCGACTGAAGCGGCACTACCATTCCTCAGGTGAAGGGTACAGGCAAGGGAAAGAAAAGACAAAGGGTGTTTGACAGCATCGATCACCGTAAGCAGGGCAAGGGCGTTTGCCTATAGGGACCGCCGGGGAAGAAAGAGGGACTTTCGACGGCTCTGGATTGTCCGGATAAATGCGGCAGCGAGGGAGCACGGCCTTTCTTACAGCAAACTGATGGGCGGGCTCCACAAAGCGGGTATTGAACTGGACAGAAAGATGCTTGCCGATATGGCTGTCCATGATCCTGCGGCGTTTTCTAAAGTGGCCAACATGGTGAAGTAGTAGAATAACGTGGCTATACAAAGCGCCGCGATATGGAATTGACCTTTGTACAGGGTGGCGACGCGCAGCATGGCGAGTGAAAGTCAGAGCGTATCGGTGCGAGAGCGGTTCCTTGAACTTGAGAGAAAGGCCTCTCGAGAACTCGAAGCGGTCACGGATCTCCAAGGGTTAGAGCAGTTCAGAATCGCCTATCTCGGCAAGAAAGGCCGCATTACGGCCATGATGAAAAAACTGGGTGGCATCCCGGCTGAAGAACGTCCTGAGGTGGGCCGGCTCGCGAATCGCATCAGAGAGAATCTTGAGAAGCGCTTTGAGGAGAGAAAGGGGAACATTTCTTCTGAAAAGAGGACAGAGGCGCCTTCCTTGGATTTGAGCTTGCCCGGGCGGGAGCCGGCAAGAGGTCATGTTCATCCTGTAACCCAAGTGTCCAAGGAAATCTGCGGAATTTTCGAAAGGATGGGTTTCAGGGTGGTGGAGGGGCCGGACGTGGAGTTGGATTACTATAACTTTGAGGCCCTTAATATCCCCAAAGATCACCCTGCCAGGGACATGCAGGACACCTTCTATATCTCCCAGAACGTGGTCCTGAGGACCCATACCTCCCCTATGGAAATCCGAGTCATGGAAAGCCAGCCTCCCCCGGTCAGCATCATCGCCCCAGGCAAGGTGTACAGAAGGGATTCCGACGTGACCCACACGCCCATGTTTCACCAGGTTGAAGGACTTCTTGTGGACAAGGGCATATCTTTCGGGGATCTCAAAGGGACACTCAGCCATTTTGTGCATCAGATGTTTGGGAGTGCCACAGCCATGCGTTTCAGACCCAGCTTCTTCCCGTTTACCGAGCCGAGTGCAGAAGTGGACATCCAGTGCGTCCTGTGCGGAGGCAAAGGGTGCCGGACCTGCTCCAATACAGGGTGGCTGGAGATCTTGGGCTGCGGGATGAATGATCCTGCCATCTATGGCTTTGTAGACTACGACTCCGAGGTCTATTCCGGATTTGCCTTCGGCATGGGTATCGAGAGGGTTGCCATGCTTAAATACAGTATCGACGATATCCATCTGTTCTATAGAAATGATATGCGTGTTTTGAGGCAATTCTAAGACACGGAATGATGGAATACTGGAAGAATGGAACAATGGGAATCAAAGCGCAGGCATGAGCGGCCGCTGGCAAGAAGGGGTCCGTTCCTTTTGATCGAATACCCCCTTTTCCCAACATTCCAATATTCCAGAGGATGAGGGAAGAGAATCAGGTTTTCTCATGCGAGTGAGTTTGAACTGGCTGAAAGAATTCGTTCCTATTGATCGGTCGCCCCAGGATCTGGCCGATCTTCTGACCATGGCGGGCCTGGAAGTGGAAGCTATGGAGCCCATAGGACATTCCCTTCAGGATGTTGTGGCTGCAAAGATTTTGTCCGTAGAACGGCACCCCGAGGCGGACCGGCTCTTTGTTTGCCGCATGAACGCAGGAAAGGAGGAAGTCCCGGTGGTTTGCGGTGCACAAAACCTGGAAGCCGGGGCTATGGTGCCCATGGCCCTGCCGGGGACAAAGCTGCCCGGTGGGCTCATGATCGAGGAGAGCATCATTCGGGGTGTACACTCTGTGGGGATGCTCCTGGCAGAGGATGAGATGGGGCTTACTGACGATCATTCCGGGATCATGCTGTTGCCCCCCAATCTGGCGCCCGGCATGTCAGTTGCTCCGGCACTGGCTCTTGAGGACTGGGCCCTTGAAATCGCTTTGACGCCGAACAGGGCGGATTGTGCGTCTGTGATAGGCATTGCAAGGGAAATTGGAGCTCTCACCGGCCAAAAGCTCAAGAAACCCGAAATCAAACTTCAGGAGAGCGGCCCGCCCATAAAGGAACTTGCGCGCATCACTGTCGAGGATCCCATCGGCTGTCCCCGTTACGGGGCGGGTATGATTCGGAATATTGAGATAAAACCATCCCCTTTCCGGATACGCTACCGTCTTTACGTGGCTGGAATTCGCAGTATCAGCAACATCGTGGACGTGACCAATTATGTGCTCCTGGAAATGGGGCAACCCCTCCATGCTTTCGATTATGACCGTTTGAAGGAAAACAGAATCGTTGTTCGTCGCGCCCAGGAGGGAGAGACTTTCACCACCTTGGACGGAACAACCCATACCTTGAGCGACGAGGTGCTCATGATTTGCGACGGCCAGCGGTCCGTGGCAGTCGCAGGCATTATGGGCGGGCTGAACTCCGAAATTTTCGCCGGTTCCAGGAACGTCCTCATTGAAAGCGCCTTCTTTGATCCCGTCACCATTCGAAGGGGCGCCAAGAGACTCGGTTTGTCCACGGAAGCCTCTTATCGTTTCGAGAGGGGCATTGATATAGAAGGGGTCATCCGGGCTCTTCAAAGGTCCCTCATGCTGATGGCAGACCTTGCAGGGGGGGAAGTCACTCGAGGCGTCCTTGATGTCTACTCAAAACCCTATCAATCGCCGTTGATTGATCTGAGAGTCGATAAGACAAACCGCTTCCTGGGTACTTCTCTTTCCCAGGAGGCCATGGCCGGGTACCTGAGAGCCCTTGAACTGGGCGTGGAGAAAGTTGAGAAGAACGTGCTCCGCGTAAAGCCTCCGGCGTTTCGCGTTGATCTGACCCGGGACGTAGATCTCATGGAGGAAGTGGCCAGGCTGGAAGGGTTTGACAACGTGCCCGTCACATACCCTCCCATAAAGCCTTCTGATAGCGGCGACCTTTCGCAGGTTGGTACCAAGGAAAAAATTGTGGAAATCATGGCGGGTCTCGGATTGACGGAGATCATTTCCTACAGCTTCATTTCACCAGAGTCAGTGGAATTCCTGGGAGCCGAGGAGGGCAGCCCATTAAGGTCCTTTGTGACCTTGCTTAATCCGTTGACTGTGGACCAGTCGGTCATGAGAACGTCTCTTGTCCCAGGACTCTTGACGGCTGCCAAGACCAATTTTGCACAGGGAGAGAAGGATCTGAAACTTTTTGAGTTAGGCCGGATTTTCCTCCGCCGGGAGACGAAAGAACTGCCTGAGGAAAAGCCCTTCTTGGCCGCCATGATGACGGGTCTCTACAATCCCAAGGAATGGTTTCGTGAGGAGAGGCCTGTGGATTTTTTTGACATGAAAGGCGCTTTAGAAGCCCTGTTGAAAGCCTTGGGATTGAAAGCCTTCTCTTTTGTAAGGCAGTCCGTGCCGCCTTGGTACAATAAGGACGTGGCGGTGGCCGTTTTTCTCGGCCACATCCTTTTGGGTCACATCGGCCGAGTCAGACCTGAGGTTTTGAGACATTTCGGCTTGGAAACGGAAACCCTTTTTCTGTTTGAGCTGGATGTGGCAGTCCTTGCTGGGAAGTCTCGAGAGGTGCGACACTTCGAGCCCCTTACAAAATTTCCTGCGGTTTACAGAGATCTTTCTCTTGTTTTGGCCCGGGGGACAGAAAGCGCACAGATCCAGGACATCATCAAGAGGGAGGGCGGAAAGCTTGTGGAGTCGGCCACCCTTTTCGATCACTATGAGGGGGGCAAGATAGATCCGTCAGAAAAAGCTGTAGCGTTCAGGATCTGCTATCGATCCAAGGAGGGCACGTTGGACGGTAGGGACGTCAACAAGCTCCATGAGGCCATCATCAAAAAGATCGCCAAAGAGACGAGCGCAAGGCTGAGGGAGGTGTAGACTCCCTATGGAAATCCCGAATGACAAGCGTTATTTTCGAATCGGCGAGGTGAGCCGGATAGTGGGTGTGGAGCCTTACGTTCTCAGGTATTGGGAGAGCGAGTTCCCCCAGATCCGGCCTCAAAGAGCCGATACAAAACAAAGGACTTACCAGAAAAAGGACCTTGAGATCATCCTTGAAGTGAAAAGGTTGCTCTATGAAGAAAAGCTCACTATAGAGGGAGCGCGGCGGAGGCTAAAGCAAGGGCTACCCAAGAATAGAGTATCACAAGAACAAATTCTAAAAGAGCTCAAGGAGAATCTTCAGGAAATCCTCAAAGTTCTCGCTTAGGCCTTACTCGTATCACCAATAAGCGATAGCGCCGGTTGATTGGTGTTGATGAAACCTTCGACGAAATCAGGGCCCATCTTGCAATTACGACGTTGCGCCCGCCGGAATCCATAGAATTCTTGGAAAAGACGGCAAGGGCTTTGAAATGATCCTTTTAGTAGCATAAGTGTTTGCCCGGCACACAGCGTAAGGCCATGCGTTAGGCGGGCGAAAGGCCTCCTACGGAAATGGCCATGAAAAGCCTTCCATGGAATGGATTGATGAGGGTCTCCGCCCGCCTTGGGGGCACCTTTCTGCAGAGTCTTTGCCCGGTTCCCCTCGTTTTTGAAAAGAGACCCGCATACCCCTGCGAGATCGCGAACCGTTTTTGGACAGGAATGGACGCACTATGAAATTGCAAGGTCACAGGGCACTGATCACAGGTGCAGGCCAGGGAATCGGCCGGGCCTGTGCCGAGGTTTTCGCCTCGAGGGGGTCTGATCTGGTCTTGCTGGACAAGAACGCTGAGACCCTGGAGGAGGTGGTGAAGGCGGCGGGCCGCTCGGGCGGGGAAGCCACACCGGTTGTGCTTGATTTGACGGATTTGGAAGCCATCCCCAGAGAACTTGAAAGGGTGCAAGCCGGGGGACGTGTGGATATCCTGGTGAATAATGCCGGGTTTGACCGCCCTGGAGCCCTGTCCAAAACAGACAGGATAAACGTGAGTTCCATTTACGGGCTCATTGGTGCGAAAGGAGAGGTCGCTTACTCCACGGTCAAAGCGGGGATCATTGGATTGACCAAGTCCGTGGCCAAGGAAGCGGGCCGGAACGGGGTTACGGTCAATGCAGTTTTGCCCGGCTTGACGCGGACACCCACCATCGAGAATTTCATGGCCCCGCGGTACAAAGAGGCCATTGTTAAGGACACACCGCTGGGGCGCATTGCTGAACCGGATGAGATCGCCCGTGTCATTGCTTTTCTGGCTTCGGATGAAGCCTCTTACCTTACCGCCGCAGCGATCCCCGTGTCGGGGGGGTGGGGGATATAGAAGAGGTGTAAGGCTTAAGGCACGAGGCGCAAGGTAAGAAGAAGAACGAAGAGGCGTGACGCGCACGGCGCAAGGCGTCACTTTTACGGTTGACACTCGCCATCCTTTTCCCTATAGTAACGGCCCGAAAGTAGGTTATTTTCAATAAGATACCCATGTTTTCCGGATGAAAGGCTTTAATCCCGCGACAGCGGGTGAGGTTATAATGTTTTCTGGCTTTGGGATTTGTCGGCACCGCAACTTTTCTTCAAAGCGCTTTTGATTAGAAGGGAGAGACACCATGGGTACAAAGACACGGACTTTTGGCCTCGTTTTATTGGTAACGTTCTTAACTATCGGACTCGTGCTGCCTTTTCAAGCTGAGGCACGTAACATCAAAGTGGGCATTATCGACTGCTACAGCGGGCCTGCTGCGGTCTTTGGGAACGATGCCCTGAACGGGTTCAAACTGGCCCTTGGGGAAATAAACAACCAAGGGGTGCTGGGACACAAGATCGAGTTCACCACGAGAGATACCAAATTCAAAGTCGACATCGGCCTCAATATGGCCAAAGAGCTGGTTATGAGAGAAAACGTGGACGTTTTGGTCGGCACCATCAGTAGTGGCGTGGCCCTGGCGGTTTCCGATGCCGTGTCCAAGAGGGAGAAGGTTCCGTTCATCGTGTGGATCTCCAAAAGTGAGAAGATAACCGGGGAAAAAGGCCATCGCTACGTCTTTTCACCAGCGGACAACCCGGCTATGGGCGGCAAGGCAGGAGCCGTCGGTTTGGCGAAAAGGCCGTACCTGAAATATTGGATTGCAGGTGACGATTATTCCTACGGCCATGACATCGGCAATGCAGCCTGGAGAAACCTGAAGGCCTTGAAACCTGAAGTGGAAAAGATCGGCGAGTCTTGGTGGAAGGTGGGCGAACCGGATCTTGTCCCTTATTTCACGTCCATCATTGCGGCAAAACCCGATGCGGTTATTTTCTGCACCGGCGGTGCCAGCATGGCCAACTGCCTCAAGGCCATCAAGTCAACGGGCATGAATGAGAAGATGGCGACCTATATTCATACGGCCATCGACCACGCTGTGCTCAAACCTCTTGGGGCCGAAGCGCCAGAAGGGGTGCTGGGCACCATCCAGTACCTGTTCTATTATCCGGATACGCCGGAGAACAAGGCTTTCGTAAAAGCTTTTCAAGCTGCTTACGGCAGTCCGCCGGGATTCCCGGCTTTTGACGCCTATTTGGCCGCCCATTATATTGCCGAGGCGTTCAGAAAAGCGGGCGCCATTGACAGGGAAAAATTTGTTGACGCTTTGGAAGGACTAAAGGTCAAGAGCCCGGTAGGTGGGATGGTGGAGATGAGAGCCTGTGATCATCAGGCCATGTTCCCCATGTACTTCGGCGTCACCAAAAAGACCCCCCAGTATGACTTTGTGACTGCATCCGACATCACGACCTTAACAGGTGAAGAGATCTTGCCCACATGTGAAGAGATTGCCAAAGAACGACAGAAATAGTGATGTGATCCGGAGCAGGAAAAGGAGACCTCTCCTTTTCCTGCTTATTGATTACTTGGAGAAATCCACCGAGCATGCTGCCTGACCTCTCAGCCCTGGGAAGCCAATTTCTGGTGGGGCTCAGCCGCGCCATGATTCTGTTTATCGTGACGTCCGGGCTCAGCTTTGTTCTTGGCGTTCTCAGAGTGCCCAATGTGGCCCATGGCTCCCTGTACATGATCGGGGCGTTTTCAGCTTTCAGCATATCCAAGCTTTTCGGTGGTGGGCCTACGGGATTCTGGCTTGCCCTGATTCTTTCTCCTTTTGTTGTGGCTCTGGTAAGCCTTGTCTCAGAGAGACTGCTCTTCTGCCATCTTTACCAACGGGAGCACCTCATGCTCCTGTTGTTCACTTTTGCTCTCATGCTGATACTCGGAGACCTGGTAAAACTCACCTGGGGCGCCGAGTACCGATCTATCATGGCACCGGATTTTTTTAAAGGATCTGTCTCCATTTCTCGCTTGTCCATACCCCGTTACAACCTTTTCCTTCTCATCCTCGGTCCTTTCGTTGCCGTAGCTCTGTGGCTGTTTACCAACAGAACAAAGATCGGGAAAATAGCCCGTGCAGCGGCTGTTGACAGAGAGATGGTGGGCGCTGTGGGCATCAATGTGAGCTGGGTGTTTGCTTTCGCTTTCGTGCTGGGGTGTTTCCTCGCTGGCCTCGGTGGTGCGCTCGTTGCCCCTACTGTGAGCATCACACTGGGGATGGATCACGACATCATTATCGAGGCCTTCCTCATTGTCACAATCGGGGGCCTGGGCAATATGTGGGGCGCCATGGCCGGGTCTCTCATTTTTGGATTGACCCAGTCTTTCGGCGTGTTGTTCTGGCCGCAATTTGCGATCGTGTTTCCCTACACAGCGGTTGTGATCGTGCTGCTGTGGCGCCCCCGGGGCATGCTCAAATCGGTGTGGTAGGAAGGGACCCAAGGCCATGAAAAGCCGATTCAAATCCTTGCTGCCTTATGGGATCATTTTGGTGGTGCTTCTTTTTCTGCCGCCTGTGATTCCCCGCTTCTATACTTATATCCTCGCGTCCATCTTTGTAACGGCCCTTTTGGCCATGAGCTTGAACATGGTTGTAGGCCATGGGGGACTGTTTCAGTTTCACCATGCCGCCTTTTACGGCGTGGGCGCTTACACCTTCGGGCTGATCCTCACCAAAACGTCCCTGCCTATCTGGGTCAGCTTTGTTGCGGGACCTGTTGCCGCGGCAATCGCCGGGTTTCTCATCGGAGGGTTCTGCGTCAGGCTGACGAGGCTCTACTTCGGCATGCTCCAGATCTCCCTGGGCTCTCTCATATGGGCCATCGCATTCCGGTGGTACAGCCTGACAGGGGGGGATGACGGCCTTCACGGCGTTCCTGTCCCCGACTTCATCTCGTCTTCAACCAGCGCCTATTATTTTATCCTGATCCTGCTCACCATCTGTCTTGTGATCATGTACCTGATTTTGAGATCCCCCTTCGGCGTGACGCTTCAGGCCATTCGGGACAACCCGGAGCGGTGCGAAGCCGTGGGCATCAATGTTCGGCGCCACCAACTGCTGGGCATTGTCATTGCCACCTTTTTCGCGGGCGTGGCAGGTGTGCTCTTTGTGGTTCTCGAACATTCAGTTTTCCCGGACCTGCTTTTCTGGGTTTTGTCCCTGGAGATCTTCATCATGTGCCTTCTGGGCGGGTGGTTTACCTTTGCGGGACCTATTCTGGGGGCTGCCATCACGGTTTCCTTGAGGACGTTTGTAGGCATTTACACGGAATACTGGACCCTGATACTCGGGATCATACTCATTTTGTTGATCTTTTTCCTGCCCGAAGGCGTGATGGGCTTTATCATGGAGAAGCTCGGGAGTCGGGCGAAAAGGGCTTACGAAGAGGGATAAACATCTATGCTCCGGGTCGAGAACATCCATAAATCGTTTGAAAATTTCGTGGCTGTGAACGGTGCCGAGCTCAGGGTGGACAAGGGTGAACTGGTGGCGGTTATAGGTCCCAACGGCGCGGGAAAGACTACCCTTTTCAACCTCATCACCGGGCAGCTAAAGCCGGACAGAGGAAGGATCATTTTCAATGATGAGGATATGACCAAGCTCCCCACGTACCACATTTGCAGAAAAGGGATCGCCCGGTCCTTTCAAATCGCAAATATCTTTCCCCGTCTCAGTGTATTTCGAAACGTCCAGGTCTCGGTTCTCTCCGAGCAAGGCCAGAGCAGCCGGCTCTTCAGACCGGCCCACGGTATCGCGGTTGAGGAGACAAGCCGTATTTTGAAGAGAGTCGGCCTTGTGGACAAGGCCCAGAGCATTGCAGGCTCCCTGTCTCATGGTGATCAGAGGATCCTGGAGATCGCCATTGCTTTGGGCAATGAGCCGGAATTGCTGATTCTTGACGAGCCCACCGCAGGCATGTCCCCGGAGGAAACGGCCGCCACCATGGCCCTCATAAAAAGGCTTGCTGAAACCCAGGGATTGACCATCCTGTTTTGCGAGCACGATATGGAGTTGGTCTTTAACACCGCGCAGAGCATCATGGTGATGCACCACGGAAGAACGATCGTGCAAACGAGCCCCGAGGAAGTGAAAGCCAATAGGGACGTTCAGGAAGCCTATCTGGGAGAGGAAGATGCTTGAAGTTCAGGAAGTCCATACATTCTATGGATTGAGCCACATCCTTTTCGGCGTTTCTCTCAAGGTGGACTCAAGAAATGTGGTGTGTCTTCTGGGTCGAAACGGTGCAGGAAAAACAACGACACTCAAAACCATTCTGGGCCTGATTC
>JARRRH010000199.1:0-6041 GCA_037380925.1 Deltaproteobacteria bacterium
TGTAGCATGCGATGTTCAAAGGCAAACTCAGGGGTTTTCCCATCAGTATGATTTTGGAAGGCCTCCATAAAGATGGCTCGATACGGTGGATTATGGCGCGCGGAATTGCAATACGCGATGCAGAAGGCAATCCCGTCCGTGTGGTAGGCACAGATACGGACATCACCCAGCGCAAGCAGGCTGAGGAGGCGCTGAAAGCGAGAGAGAAGGAATTGCAGGTCAAGACAATAAATCTTGAGGAAGCGAATACTGCATTGAAAGTGCTTTTGGACAAAAGAGATGAAGACAGGAAAGAGCTTGAAGAGAAGGTGAAGTCGAACATGAAGTGGATGGTTTTGCCGTATTTGGAAAAGTTGAAAAGGAGCAGTCTGAACCAAACGCAGGAGGCTTACGCAAACATCCTGGAAAGACTCCTAAGTGACGTTGTCTCGCCGTTTACACACAAGCTGTCCACCCAACATTGGAACCTCACTCCAACAGAAATCCAGGTAGCACATCACATTAAGGACGGCAAGACGACAAAAGAGATCGCGGAATTATTGAATTCATCCATGAGGGCCGTTGAGTTTCACAGGGAAAATCTGAGAAAGAAATTGGGCCTGAAGAACAAGAAAATCAACCTAAGATCCCATCTTTTATCCCTCTCATAGCCCCAGTTCAAACCTGGTAGTATACTGGGAATCGTTTGGTGTTTACACGCAACTGTCCGCCCGGATATAATTCATTATTATTACGAGTAAATTAGATTTTTCGCTTACAGTTTGGCCGGAAAGCCGGGCCGAAACACAGAGAATCCAACTGCTGTCTAGGCCTCGGGTAGCATGGGCGGCGCAGAAGTTGCTGCACCCCGTCATAAAAAAACTCCCAGAATAGAGGAAACTGTGACCAAGCTCTACATTCTAAACGGACCGAACATGGGGGAGTCTTTTGAACTAAGAGATGGCTATACATATCTCGGGCGTTCTGCGAAAAATGACATCCAAATCGAAGATAAAACGGTGTCCCGCAGGCATCTGAGGATTGGCAAGCGTGCAGGAAAATATTTGGTCACCGACCTCAAGAGCCGCAATGGCACCTTTTACAATGGCAAGTACATTCTTTCTCCTTTTGAACTTGAGATTAAGGAGGGCGTGCCCATTGCAATTGGCATGACTCTGATTTGCATCGGTGAAGGGTGTGTTGAAAGAATCATACCCTATTTCGACTCCCTGGAACTCACCAAGGATACCGGAGAGCAGAGCGGAATCTTCGAGGTGCATAAGCATAGGACTAATCAGAGGAAATTGGAACTGCTCTACAGCGTGACCGATACTCTGTCTGAAGGCCTGCCATTGAATAAGGCCTTGACGAGAATACTGAGCCACATGCTCGACCTTCTTGGGAGGGTTGACACAGGCGCTTTTATCCTGGTTGATCCGGAAACCCGCGCCTTTGGGGATGTGATAGCAGCTTCCCTTAAACCCATGGCTGACAGCCCCATAGCGTATTGCTCCGATTTGGTGAGGCGGGTTATCGATGAAAGAAAACCAGTGGCGATTTCGAACGTGCAGGCGGAAGAAAGCGAATTGATAGGTACCCTAAAGATACAGAGAATCCAATCCGTGATGTGCCTGCCGTTGCTTAACGGTTCTGATATCATGGGGGCCGTTTATTTCGATTCAGTGGGAAAGAGATACGAATTCAGCCAGCAAGATGTCTCCTTTTTTGCGGATCTGAGCCAGCAGATTGCTGCCGCGATTCAGAGCAATCGCTTTGAATCGGATTTAACGGTGATCGCTGGCAAGTTATCAGCTGACAGCTAGCGGACCCAACTGTCGGTCTCGCCGCAGCTATGGAGCCAGGCAATGATCCGCACCGAAAATAACGATGAAAGCGATGAGTTCTTGATGCTCGACAAAGAGGAATGAAGACTAATCGAGGCGACCCTCCGCAAGACACTGAGATCGAAAACCGGAAGGCAGGTCCTCAAAGAAATACTAGGGAGCGAATATGTGGAAGTCGGGCTAAAGCTCTTGAGGCAAGTATTTGGTTGATACTTTTTTTGCGGGAACCGTGACATTTTTTTCACTCTCAGACCTCCCGTATTCAAGACAATTTGGCTAACTCTTCAGAATTTATGCGTATATTGGTTACAAAGTAAAATGGCAGAGATTTTGCTCGTTACCAGCAAAGAACTCTTGGATTTTAAGCAGGAAGTGTTCATGATTCCTTCCTTTGCCCGAGTTCAATTCTACAATCCTGATTAGGGTTGAGAATAAGATATGGTCGATTATAACGATGATAAACCTGGCGGAGAACATGGATCAACTAACGACAGTGGCGAGTTGTTGAAGTCTCTCTTTCGTGACGAGTTGAACGCTATTGTGGCCGAAAATAAGAAAGAAACTGCATCGAAAACCCCCCATACATCGAGTCCGCCACAAAAGCCCAAATCTCCGGCTAGGGGCAAAGGCGCTGGCAGAAAAAAGGTTGGCCCTGAAACTGGGACTGACGATAGAAAGATTGTGAAACACTATCCGGTTTCAGAAGTTCAGGGCGACAAACGCAGGAAAGTTGCATCAAACACGGGTACGTCTTTGAAAAAGGAGGTAGATGAAAAGACAGGACCTGATGAAGGCATCAAAACAGAGGAACTGAAAGAAGGAAAAGTTGGATTCGGAGGGAATCTGCCTCTGACCGCGGGCAAACTGAAAGGCACACTGGTGTCCTTCCTCCTGGTCGCTGGGGTCGCATTTCTGCTTAGCTCTTTAGGGGTCGTAGACTTCGGCCGACTCTTGGGATCCTCGGAGCCGGCCAGGAAGGCGGGCCGTAGAACGAGTGTGGCAAGAAAGCCCATAGTAAAGGAATCAAGCCCTGCGGCACCCATGTCGTCACAAAAAACAATTGATAAGAAAGCCGCTGACCAAACTATCGCTCCAGAAAGAAGGCGTGTTGGCAGGAACCCATCTGAAGCCACTTTTTCCAGAGCGAGGCGCCGTATAATAAATAGACGTACCGAACCTGTTTCTTCCCCTCAAGAGCCCACGGCCGTCCAAGAACATTTAGAACCCTCTGCTTCTACAGAAAAACCTGTTATCCCCGGGCAAAAAGACGCTGTTCCGGTACAACTCGCCGAACCTGCCCCTCCTGCGCAGGAACTCCCTGTGAGTAAGACACCCCCTGAACCTGTTGCCCTCACACAGGAGCCCCTTGTGGCCAAAGAACCTACAGAGCCTTCTGCTCCAAAAGCGAAGCCTGACGTTACTAAGGCGCCTTCCCATTCTGCGGGACAGACCCCGGAAAAAGCTGCACTTGGAAAGGAAATTGTTTTTCCCGCGAAGAGGGATAAATCATATCCCTATTCTGTCTACCTCGGTTCTTACAAGAGCCGCGAGCGAGCAGAAAAGGCAATTTCTAAGTATCGAATCAAGGGACTTTCCCCTCATTGGGTAAAGATAGATCTCGGAGACAAGGGGACGTGGTACAGAGTCTTTTCGGGGTATTTTCAAGAAAGAGAACAGGCCAACGAATTCATAAAAGAGAAACAGATGACGGACTCAGAATCCAGACACACGAAATATGCAAATCTGATAGGCCTCTTTGCATTTCAAAAGGAGATTGAGGAGCAGAAATTGCGACTCTCAAAACTGGGGTACTCCACCTACGTTATCCCTGACCGGAACGGCGAGTCGCTGCTTTACGTGGGGGCTTTTTACCTGAAGGCACGTGCACAGAGACAGCACGAGGAATTGGCATCAAAGGGTGTCCATTCCCAGGTTGTTGAGCGATGAAATTCTGAGGATCTCCGGAGTAAGGATCTGTCTGGATTTATTATGATCACCGTGGAAGACAAACACCAAGACACATACGAGGCAGCGGAAAGAAGGTCTCAAGCTAGATCAGCGGTCGATCAATACACCATTTTGGAGTTCTCAGTCGAGGGATTGGCAGACGTTTATCAATTTAGGATCTGGAACATATCCCCGTTGGGAATCGGTGTTTTGGTGACGCACGGCTCTGAAGTATTGAAACATTTAAAAGTCGGTGACATACTGGATATGAAATACTATCGAGAGGAACTATCAGAGCAACCGGAACAACTGAAGACGGAGATCAAACACATAACAAAAGATAATCAAGGAAAATTTAGGGGGAGCTATCTCGTTGGCCTATCGATCATAGAAAAATAAATATGTAGGGTCGAGCAAGAGGAAGCACTATGGCTCAATATATCACTGAGACAAAGCAAAAAATAAGAACGGTCATTGGCTTCTTGATTTCTAGTAAAAGGGAGATCACCATTCAAATGGATGGAGAGCCAGGCGTGTTTGCCTCCAGGATCATTAAAGTCAACTATGGAGATATTCTTTCAAAGATTGGGAAAGGAAGCGAATTGATTATACAAAATCTGCTTCCCGATATAGGTAATACGCTTATCAAATCGTCTCCCAGAATAGTCATAAAATTTGTAATTAGGGGGACACCCTGCCAGTTCGACGCAAAATACCTTGGCCAGTGCACTGAGTACCCTCATATAGGCTTGATTATGAGCTTTCCGCAAGCCATAAAGATCGAAGAAAGACGAAGCCATGAAAGGGACGGCAAGAAAATACCGGACTTTGTCAATGCTGTACTCACGCTGAGGAAAGGAGCTAAAAGAGACAGAACTTACAAGCTCGAGATCATTGACCGTTCACCGGATGGTGTTGGCATGTTGATCACCCAAAAGGATTTTGACCTGCTTGACATCGTAAAAGAAGGAGACAAATTGCAGGGTCTGGAACTATATGCCTCAACGGCCATGATCAGAGTAAGTGGAACTGTGAGGCATAAAACTGAAATAAAGGATTCGAAATACAAAGGCTCTTATGCCCTTGGGGTCGAGTTGGACGAGACCCTTGAAAAGTTGGACCTACACTGAAGATGGGACATCTTAGATGTGTCTTCACGCCGGCAAGTTGACCACGAAAAAGATAGCTCGTAAATTAACCCACCCAAACAAATTCCTTTAGACTCTCTCCGTTTTTCTACTGAAACACACCGCAATTTACCCATATTTGCTGCAACAAAATGGAGGCCCTTGAATCAGACCATGGACTTGCTCCTACCCTATATGTGCCCGAAATCTAATGCTAACGCAACTAAAATAAGACCAGTACCTTTCCTCTGAAGGCTCAACTCATCTTTATAAGCAAGGGAAAATCTGGCACCGGAATTCAATAGGGCTAGAAACGATGTCTGTGAATCACACACATGAATTCCTAATACCTTCAGACTACTCTATATAATTGGCCAAGTTGTCTACCTCCCGATTGAAAAGAAGAAACAGTTACCGGTGCCGGGTTCGCAAAACCTGAACATTAAATGCCCGCTTTCCCGATAATATCTTCCATGTTTTCTTATGTCAGGGTGCTCTCTTTCATATCTTTCCCATTGATCCCAGGATCTCCAATGACCATCATAGCTATATCTGCGCCCCTTATAGTCGTAGCGTGTGTAATGACGGTTCCTATCGTATGGTCGTTCTCTGTACCCACCGTAACCACGGTAATCGGGACGTCCTCCATATTCACCGCGCTCGCGGTAACCGGACTGTCCCCTGTATTCATGACGCTCCTTGTGCTCACGACGAGCCTGGCTGTAATGTGATTTTGCCGGTTGCCCTTTTCCTGATACGTTTTTCCTTTCATCGGCCATGGACACAGACGCAACGAGACAGCAGAAACCAAAGGCAACAAATATTAGCTTTAATGCTTTCATCTTTTGCTCCTTTCATAGCGGTTTTTCATTAATCGTGAACTCTTAACTTCTTGATAAGCTGCGAATATTTTTTATGACCCGACCCGCACGGCACGGACAAAGGTGTTCACCTTTCGGCCGTCTATTCAATTTATTAGGGAGAGCAAAATATTGTTTGCATTTCCGAGGGTCATGCGGCTTTTCTTGTGTTCCGAGGCTCCCGGCCTGGCCTCCCACCAGTCACTTCAGAAAAGCCCCACAACCCCCGTACTTATGTCGCTCGATGTAAACAATTTAATGCTCCGAGCAGTAGTATCCGGCAT
>JARRRH010000200.1:0-10088 GCA_037380925.1 Deltaproteobacteria bacterium
ATTCAGGCTGAGAACCGGCTCCAGGCGGCTTTTTGGGGTAGCAAGAACCTTTAAGATTTTCTGGGTCTGGACGAATCCTCTTAAAAAAACAAAAATGCTATTATCTGTAAACTCTTACAGCACACAAGCGAGGAACCAAAAAAACCCTGGACCGGTGTGAAATATGGATGCTGACGTTTACGTTCTGGGTCCCCGTAAGCTCCAGAATAAACTCATGGCCTCCTTTCTTCAAAGTGCAACGGGGCTGAAGTGCACAAGTAGGACTGATTCGGATCTGAATCCTGTTCTTGACAAGGGTCATGATCGTCCCTTTTTGATCTTGTTGGATTGTCTGGGAAGCGATATTGATTGGTTTTGGATCCGGCTGTGTATCGGGGTCAACTCAAGACGCAACAAGTGTTTCGCTGCTCTGTTCAATGTAGCTCGTGGCAAGGGGCTGGAATGCAAGGCTATTAATCACGGCTCACGAGGCATTTTTTTCGAAAACGACCCCCCGGATTTGTTAGCCAAAGGGGTCTTGGGTATTTTGAAGGGAGAGCTGTGGTTCTCTCGAGAGACCCTGGTCGAATGGCTTGTAAGGCCGGAGCATGACAAAAACTCCCCAGGACAGAAAAAAGCCCCTCTTACACTCAGGCAAACTGAAATACTGACTATGGCCATTTCCGGAATAAGTAACCCTGAGATTGCTGAGAAGCTCTGCATCAGCCAGTGTACAGTGAAAGCACACCTGCACAATATCTACCGCAAAATTGATGTCCCAAACCGTTTTCGAGCTGCGATTTGGGCTTGCAAAAACCTTTAATCCCCGTCCGACAAACAGACCCACTCCCTTCCTTCTCATTGGAAATCCACCCCAAGCACAAGATTCCCTTGTCGCTACCCGAGGCGACTGGTCTGCTGTTTTCTTTGGGCTCTGATCATGATTGATTGAAGATCGCGCTCTTATTTGCAGTAATAGTTAGAGATTATTGGTTCCTGCTGAGCAGTCGCGATATTTGCTTATCAAAGGCTTTGAGTTTAATTCCTGGTACTCGAGTACTAAGAAAGTCTAGTCCTCTGATGCCCCCTAATCCTATCGACCTATCTTATTCAGCACAAAAAAATGAGAAACAAATAGAACCTTTGCTCCATTGTCTTCAATATGATTTCATGATTTCATTATGTTCAAAATCGAAGCTTGTTAGAAACCCAAACTTGCTGAGGGGTCGGTGATCATGCAGGAAAATAGATCCATGAAACGATTCGACCTGAAACTGAAAGCTCGTGTTTCTTTGAAATCTGACAGCAAGGACAGGAAATGGAGTGACGCCGTGACCAGCAGTATTTCTGCTGCTGGTGCTTTTTTGCGGATGCGCGAGCCCTTTCCAATTGGTTCGAGATTGGACTTTGAGGCGGTGCTGCCGCTCCGAGATAAAGATTCGAAAGTGAAAGACTCGCTCGTAAAAATGTCTGGAGTGGTTACTCGAACGGAAGAAGCCGGGATGGCCATTTGTTTCGACGATGGTTACACGATCTTGCCGTTTCCTAAACCTGTGCTCCACTGATTCCTGTTCAGGAACAAGATCCGGCGAGGAAGGGGGGAGATAATCGTGAAACCAAAAACCAGGAGAAAGGGGGTGAGGAGAGCCAAGAAGTTATCAACAAGGGGAAGAGGTGTTTTTATCAACTTAAAACCAATTGAGAAAAAATGGAGGGAAAAATGAAAGCACTGATCATGAATTTTTTCAAAAAGGAAGAAGGGCTGGAAACGGTGGAGTGGGGTGTCATGCTGTTTCTGATTATAACCGGCCTGGTGGCTATTGTTGCTCTCCTTGGAGGGAGAATAGCAGCGATCTTTCAATCTGTACTTACTGAGCTTAGCTGAACAGGGAAGAGGAGTCTCCCAGCCAATTTTATGGGAGACTCTTCAATACATCAAAAATCGAAATACGGAAAGGAAGCAAACCTAGTGGACGTTTTTCTAGTATTCATCCTGGCCTTCGGCATGACAATCGCTGCTCTTTGGGACGTGAAGACCCATAAGATTCCGAACATCTTCACGTTTCCGATGATGTTGTTCGGTTTTGCGTATCACGGGGTGACGAGCGGATTGATGGGGCTGGGTTTGAGTGCAGGAGGTTTCTGTATCGGCATTTTTTTGTTCTTTATTCCTTACCTCATGGGCGGAATGGGCGCAGGGGATGCCAAGCTGATGGGCGCGGCAGGCGCCATGCTGGGTCCCAAGGGAGTCATCATTGCAGCCGTGATTTCAATTGTATTTGGTGGCGTCTACGCGATGGTGCTTTTGGCGATCCATCATGAATTCAGCCGCTCTTTACTTCGAAGGGTGGGGATCATGTTAAAAACCTTTTTCCTCACAAGCCAGATCATACTGATCCCCTCCGGGAAAGACGAAAAACAGCCGGCCTTGTATTACGGCATTCCCATAGCCCTGGGGACCATGTGTTACGTGTATCTGAAAATCACCGGCAGTAACTTTATCCAGGACATACTGGGATTCCAGTTCACTATTTAGACGGAAAAGGAGGATTCCAATGGGTAGGGGAAAAGCATTTATTCCAATCATTTTAGCCCTGGTCGTTGCCACGGGCGGCAGCGCGTTCCTTTACAGGTGGCTTCAGGCCAAGAACGCACCGGCTGCCGAGGTAAAAGTGGAAGCCCAGGCAGTGCCGGTCGTCGTGGCGGCGGCCGATTTAAACTGGGGGACCAAGCTCTCAGAGGAAATGCTCAAAACGGTCCCGTTCCTGAAGGAGAGTCTGCCGCGCGGATTCGTATCCGACCCGAAACTTCTGGAGGGAAGAGTGCTGATCGCGGCTCTTAAACAGCAGGATCCTGTTCTGGAATCCAGGCTCGCCCCCAAAGATGTGACCGTGGGGGGAGTTTCCGCTGTTATCAAAAAAGGAATGCGGGCCGTTGCGGTAAAGGGTGACAAGGTGATCGGAATATCGGGCTTTATCCAACCCGGAAACAGGGTGGATGTCCTTGTGACCATGAAAGACCCCGCCACCAAACAAGAGATAACCAAAATGGTTCTGAGCAACGTGCTGGTCCTTGCCACGGGAACGGAGATCGAGGAAAAGAATGACGGCAAACCGCAGCCGGTGGATGTTTACACCCTGGAGGTGGACCCGGAGCAAGGAGAAAGGCTGTCCCTTGCGGCGACTCGGGGAAAGCTGCAATTCGCTCTCAGAAATGTGACCGATCAGGAGACAGTGCTTACAAAGGGGGCTACTGTCGCGCAGACGCTCCGCTCCTTGAGGGGGGTTGACCCAACGCCACCGTTGGAGCACTGCAGCTGGCGCTGCTCCTCTTGCCGGCGCTGTCCATATTATGGGCGGAAAAGCCTCTTCCAGTTGCAGCACAGGAGATGGGAAAGCTCACTGTTGTGGCGGGCAAATCCGTTGTTCTCAAGAGCATTGAAAGGGTCAAGCGTGTTTCCATCGCAGACCCGGCGATTGCCAATTTCGTGCTGACTTCGCCGAACGAGATTTACATCACCGGAAGAACCTCCGGTATCACCAACATGACCCTGTGGAAGGAAAAAGGGGAATACAGCGTCTACGACATTGAGGTCGGGATCGACTTGTCCGGGCTGAAACAGCAGATCCACCAAATCCTTCCCAGTGAGAAGGATCTCCTCGTAACTGCCACGCATGATTCGGTAACCCTTTTGGGCCGGGTCTCGAGCTCTCCGAATCTTTCCCATGCTCTGGCTATTGCCCGAGCCTATGCCCCCGAAGGAAAGGTCCACAACCTGGCAGAAGTCCGCGGAGTGCAACAGGTCATGCTGGAGGTGCGGGTGGCCGAGATGCAGAGAAGTCTTGTCAGAAGGCTTGGGGTGAATTTCAATTACTTTACACAGTCCGGGAAATTCGGGATCAACAAGCTGGCCGGTTTGACGGAATTCGATGAAAGTAAATTGGGTGGCAGTATTCTGGTCTCTCCCGCCGTCAACACACTTTTCAGGTTCAACTGGAACAGTGCCACGTGGACGGGCTTTATCGACGCCCTGAAGGCTGACGGACTGATTAAAATCCTGGCTGAGCCCACCCTCATTGCCTTGAGCGGGCAGAATGCCTATTTTCTTGCCGGTGGCGAGTATCCTGTGCCTGTTCCCCAGGGACTCGGCACTGTGGCTATTGAATACAAATCCTTTGGCGTGGGCCTCTCTTTCACGCCTACTGTGCTGGCCGACAACAAGATCAATATGAAGGTGGCACCGGAAGTATCGGAGCTTGACTTTTCCAATGCCATTCAGTTCAGCGGTTTGGTGGTGCCCGGCCTGAGCACGAGAAAGGCGGAGACGGTCGTGGAACTGGCCGACGGCCAGAGCTTCGCCATAGCGGGCCTCCTGCGAGATACGGTCAGGGATGCGATCGAAAAGTATCCCCTGCTGGGGGATATTCCCGTCCTGGGAGCTCTTTTCCGGAGCAGATCATTCCAGAAAAACGAGACTGAGCTGATCATTATCGCCACGCCCCACTTGGTCAAGCCTCTTGATCTCCAAAAACAGCCCCTTCCAACGGACTTCTACGTTGAGCCGAATGATGCAGAGTTCTATCTCCTGGGGTTGATGGAGGGCCAGGAGGGGAGCGGGCGGTCGGTCAGGATGAAAGGTGAGTTGGATGGAGAGTTCGGGCACGCTATGCCGAAGAAATAGAAGTATATCTCGCGTGCCTGCCATGAGCCCAATCAAAGGGCTTTGCAAAAGGCGTAAAGGCAATAAAGAAAGATAAGGGGGAAATCATGTTGACCAGAATACTTGTGATCCTAATGGTTCTAATGTGCACGATCGGTTTTTTCGGCTGTTACAAAGGTAATACTGCGAACCCAATCCAGCCCGAATCCCAGGTTGACAAGAACTGGGGGAGGTCTTTTGAAGCGGCAAAATACAATCAGATCCTGAACCCGGAGGCGGAAAAGAACCTCGCACCGGTGGAGGGCTTAGACGGGTCTGTGGCTGAGAGAATCATAGAAGACTACAAAAAAGGCTTTGATGAGAAAAAGCAATCAAAATCTTCGGGAATGGGCGCCATAAGGATTCAAGAGCAGTAATGAAAAGAACCGGGGGGGCAAGAGTTATGAGGATGCAGGATGAAAAAGGCACCGCTGTGGTGGAGTTCGCTGTTGTAGCGCCGTTGCTCTTCGTGATTCTTTTCGGGATTATCGAATTCGGCATCCTGTTGTACGACAAGGCGATGATCACCAATGCGAGCCGTGAAGGTGCCCGGGCAGGAATTGTCTTTTCTTCCCCCGACAGAATCAGTGACTGGGAAATCGAGCAGGTAGTGAGGAATTATTGCGAGACCCATCTCATTTCATTCGGAGCAGGCTCAACCCTGTCTATTCCCGATCCAATCAGGACCGGCAATGAGGCAGGCGACAGCCTCACGGTGGTCGTGATCTACCCTTTCCGTTTCCTGGTCTTTTCCAACCTGATTTCACTGATCGGGGGCGACATTGAAAACCTTCTTAACCTTCGGGCCGAGACCATAATGCGCCTGGAATGAGCGAGGCATGGACATGAAAATCGCATTAAAAGCTTTGCACTCATCCAAACTGAGAGATCAACGCGGGGTGACTATCGTCCTGGTTGCCATCCTGATGTTCGCTTTCCTGGGTATTGCGGCCCTGGCGATCGATCTGTCCAACCTTTATGTGGTGCGCAATGAGCTCCAGAACGCGGCGGACGCCGGAGCGCTCGCGGGGGCCAGATTTCTTTATAACGATGAGGGAACCTCAGTCAATCCGGGAGCGAACCAGATCGCCTATGACGCGGCGACCGCCAACAAAGCCCTGGCCATGACAGGCGCCATTGCTGTGGATGTCAATTGGGCGGGCGGCAACATAGGGGACGTTCAGAGGGGCCACTGGTCTTTTGCGACCCGAACTTTTACGCCAAATGATTCTTTGACGGCCGTTGATCTCTGGGACAGGTCCACAGAGAGCCTCGATCTTGACACGGATTTCATCAACGCCGTCAGGGTGGAAGCAAGAAGACAGGCGACTCCCGCGGCTTCCTTTTTCGCACGAATTCTCGGGCATGAGAGTTTTGAACTCTCAGCAGACGCGGTGGCCTATATTGGGTTTGCAGGCTCTTTAAGGCCGGAAGATGTAGATCAACCCGTTGCCATTTGCCGGCAAGCGATCACTAATGCTGATGGGGACTACACTTGCAATACCGGGCGCATGATCGACAGTGGCGGTGGCACGACCCATAACACCGGCGCCTGGACCAACTTCTCCCAGCCCTGCGATACGGCTTCGGCCTCATCGGTTAGGCCTTTGGTCTGTGGGAGCGGAAACCCGGACGTGATCTCCTTCGGGGACGGAATGGGAACCGTGGGCGGCATGCAGAATAACGTCTACTCGGACCTCAGAGACTGCTGGTTGAGCGCACCCCTACCCCAGGACTCACGAGGTTATCCCACCGAGGTCTGGCAGCTGACCCTGCCGGTCGTCGACTGCCCCGGAAACAATCCTGGGCCCTGCTCCGAAGTGGTCGGCACTGTGACTCTTAATGTTTTGTGGATCAAGCAAGCATCAACAGACCCTCAATGGATAGACATCCCGCTTCAAATGCAGGGTTGGGAGTGTTCCGCCTGGGTAAACGCGGGTAGGCCGGAGAACATCAACTTGCTCGATGGCAGCCAGCGGCAACAGTGCTGGCAGGAGTTCTCCTCTGCGTTCAATCTGCATACAGCCGACGGGACCTCCGTGGGCACCCTGACTCCCAGTGACCTCCAGAAGACGATGTTTTTCCTGCCGGATTGTGAGCCGCACGAGCCAAGGGGCGTCACCGGAGGTGAGAACTTCGGGGTGCTGGCGAGAATACCTGTGCTCGTAGAGTGATCGAGCCAAAGAATCGAAGGGGCAGAGAAATGACTGCAGTGAATATGGAGAAAGGAAAGATGAAAAATCAGAACTTTTCTGTGAGCATCAAGGTCAAGAGCAAAGGTCTTGGCAGAGAAATGGAGAGGATGGTCCTTTCCGTCGGTGGATTTCGCCTTTACACTCCAGGGGACGGGCGCCGCCCTGACCTCTTGATTTACGAACTGGACGAGGACTTCGATGGAGAGTTCAAGGCGCTTAAGTCCATGCTTGATTCGAATGCGGTGGGTGAAATCTTTGTCACCTCGGATAAAAGGGATGCAGACATTCTCTTGAAAGCCATGAGGGCGGGGACAAAGGAGTTTCTTTCTCAGCCTCTCGATGAATTGGAAGTGAGAGACGCTCTCCAGTCTTTCAAGAAGCGGATAGTGCAGGCTCCCACATTGAAAGAGCCGATCCATGACGGGCGGATCATCAATGTGATCGGCGCCAAGGGCGGAGTGGGGACCACCACGGTGACTGTCAACCTGGCCATGATCCTTGCTCAGAAAAGGAAAGCCGGATCCGTGGCCCTGGTTGATCTGAACATGGTCTTTGGTGAAATTCCGCTATTCTTGTCCGTCAAGCCCACCTACCACTGGGGCCAAATGTCGGAGAATGTGGCCCGTCTTGACAGCACCTTTCTCCTGAACGCCATGGCCAAACACCCATCGGGCGTCTACGTTCTCCCTTCGCCCAGTTACCTGAACGGCCACCCGCCTGTAACGCGGGAGGTCATGGATCGCCTTTTGACCACCATGAAGAGCACCTTTGACTTCGTCATCGTGGACGGGGGGCAGTCCCTGGACTCGCCCGCCCTCAAGGCGATCGAGATGGCGGATAGGATTTTCCTGATTACGCTTCTGAACTTACCCTGCCTGCATAACACCAACAACCTGCTCAAATCCCTCTGGAGCAATAGGACGACACAGAAAGAGCGGGTCATGCTGGTGGTCAACCGGTATTTGAAAAAATCGGACATCACCCTTGAAGAGGCGGAAGAAAGCGTTAAGGGCGAAATTTTCTGGACCATTCCCAATGATTACAAGACCACCATGTCCGCTATCAACCGGGGAAAGCCGCTCTACGAGATTTCGCCCAGGGCCGCTATCACCAAGAAACTGGAGGAGTGAGGAACCATAAGGAGGGAACACCTTGAAAGACTTGAACTTGGTCAAAACGAAATTTAGCGAAGAGATTGAAGAAGATGAGAGGGCTTTTTTGCCGGACGAGTACTTTGATTTCAAGAGCAAGATACACGACCGCTTGCTCGACCTGGTGGACTTGTCTGTCATGGACAGAGTCGATCCCTCCATCCTGAAGCCCGAACTGAAAAAGGTTGTCGCTAAGGTCCTGCAAGAGGATTTTCACTCTTTCCCGCTCAATGCGACCGAAAGGGAGCAGTTGTACTCCGAAATTGTGGATGAGGTTTTGGGTTTCGGGCCTCTCGAGCCGCTGCTTCAGGACCCGACGGTATCGGATGTCCTTGTGAACACATACAAACAGATTTACGTAGAGCGGTTCGGCAAGCTGGAAGCGACGCATGTACGGTTCAGGGATGACGCTCATCTGAGAAGAATCATCGACAAGATCGTGTCGGCTGTGGGGAGGCGCATCGACGAATCCTCGCCCATGGTAGACGCCAGGCTATTGGACGGCTCCAGGGTGAACGCCATTATCCCGCCGCTCGCCCTGGATGGGCCCATTCTTTCTATCAGGCGATTTTCTGTGGATCCTCTTGAACTTGATGACCTGATTCAATTCAAGACGCTCACCCCGGAGATCGGGGAGCTGTTAAAGGGAATTGTCAAAGCCAGGCTGAATGTCTTGATTTCAGGAGGCACGGGCAGCGGCAAGACCACGCTCCTTAACGTGCTCTCGAGGTTTATTCCCGCAGTAGAGCGGATTGTGACTATCGAGGACTCGGCGGAGCTGCAGCTCAAACAGCGCCATGTGGTCAGGCTCGAGACCAGGCCCCCGAACATTGAAGGCAAGGGCCAGGTGACCCAGCGGGACCTTGTTATCAACAGCCTGAGAATGAGGCCCGACCGGATCATCGTAGGCGAGGTGCGCGGGAAAGAAGCCTTTGATATGCTCCAGGCCATGAACACGGGCCATGACGGCTCATTGACCACCATACACGCGAACTCTCCCCGGGATGCGCTCATGCGCCTCGAAACCATGGTGGCCATGGCCAACTTTGAAATTCCAAGCGAATTTCTGAGACGTTACATCAGCTCAGCCATCAACGTCATCATTCACGTTTCCCGCCTGACTGACGGATCGAGAAAAGTGGTGGGTCTCCAGGAAATCACGGGAATGGAAGGGAACATCATAACCACCCAGGAAATCTTTGCGTTCCAGCAAAGGGGCATTGACCGGGAAGGCAAAGTCAGCGGCCGCTTCGTGTTCGGAGGCGTGCGGCCGAAATTCGTCGAGCGGTTCCGGGTGGCGGGTGTGAACGTTTCACCGGACCTCTTCGATCCCACAAAGGTGATGGAAGTCTGATCCTGAAAGGAGCATATCATGAACGTTTTATTTTTGGGCGCGGTTATCTTCATCCTTTGCCTCCTTGTGATCGAACTCACGGCTTATGGCATTCGAATGATACAACACCCCGACCGCGCGGAAGTTCGGAAAAGGCTCAAGAGGGGCTTGGCTGAAGAGTTCGATTCCGAAAGCCCGGACATCGTCAAGAAAATTGTCTTGAGCGATTTGCCGTTTATCAATCGAATCCTTTCGGCTGTCCCTGGAGTCGATCGCCTGGAACTTTTGATGCGGCAGGCCAATGTGAATTACACCATGAGCTTTTTCATTCTTCTCAGCCTGGCCCTTGGGCTCACCGGCTACCTGTTCACCGTCGTCTTGATGAAAGACCCGATTCTGGCTTTGTTGGTGGGGCTCGCTGCGACGAGTCTTCCCCTCGTCCATCTGCGGGTGAAAAAGAGGAGGAGAATTGCCAAATTTGAAAAACAGCTCCCCGAAGGATTGGGGCTGATTGCAAGAGCCTTGCGGGCCGGGCATGCCTTCACGAGCGGCATGAAACTAGCTAGCGAAGAGTTTGGAGACCCCCTCGGCCCCGAGTTCGATGAAACACTGGATGAAATCAACTTCGGCGTGAGCGTGACAGAAGCCCTGAAAAATCTCGCTTACCGCGTGGACTGCCCTGACCTGAGATTCTTTGTGGTCTCCGTGATCCTCCAACGCGAAACGGGCGG
>JARRRH010000201.1:0-5029 GCA_037380925.1 Deltaproteobacteria bacterium
ATGGATTGCTGAGGGTCTCCGCCCGCCTTGGGGGCACCTTTCTGCAGAGTCTTTGCCCGGTTCCCCTCGTTTTTGAAAAGAGACCCCATGCCCCTGCAAGGTCGGGAGCGGTTTTTGGACAGGAATGAGCTGGACTACACGTACAATGATCACCTAGCGCGAAGCGCTTTGGTTCATTCCAGCCAAATCACAGGCGGCCATGCGGAGCTGAAGATACCGTACCTTTGCTGGAGAAATACGGGATTTGCCGTATTTTTCCCTTGAGGCGGCGGTGGCAATGTGGTTGGGGCATGCTCAGGTACCGGTACCTGTGTCTGCCGAAGTGTTCATGAAGTTTCAGGGCGCGTGGACGCTTCATCCCGAAATCGGCCGACTATGGGCGCTGCCGACCCCCGCTTTGGAGCGGCTTTACGGCGAATATGGATAAGAGAATATACATCACCCTATTTTTGGCCACAATCATCACGATGACCGGGCTCGGTGTAATCAACCCGATCTTGCCTCTGTATGCTAAGAAGATGAAGGCAACAGGCGTGGAACTGGGAATCATCTTCGCCGGGTTCGCTTTGTCGAGAAGCATATTCGCTCCAATTATAGGCCAGTACTCGGATCAGCATGGCAGGAAAAATCTTATGATAGCCGGATTGGTTCTCTTCACCGTGGTTTCTCTCTGCTTTGTTTACGCCGGCTCTCCGCTGACTTTGACTCTTGTCAGGCTCCTGCAGGGATTCGCGGTGGTCTTAGTCACCCCGGTGGCCCAGGCCTATATCGGCGACCTAACGCCGGTCGGGAAGGAGGGAAAATACATGAATCTCTTCTACATGTCCTTCTTCGCGGGTATGGCGATAGGCCCATACCTCGGCGGATATCTCACCGACCGCTTCAACATGAAAGCTCCTTTCTATGCCATGGGGGGGCTGTCACTTCTGGGAATGGTGCTGATACTTTTCCTGGTGCCGGAAACCTCCGCCATCAAGAGCCATGACAAGAAAAGGGCTTCTTTCTTCAAATCCCTCTTTCCGGTTTACAAAGACAGGCCGATGATCGGCATCATGACCTACATGGCTACAAGAGGATTCTACAGATGGGGATTCAACACATTTTTTCCGCTGATTGCCACAAGATCAGAAAAGATGAGCCCTGCCGATATCGGTCTGGTTCTTTCTGTCTACATGCTCTTTGGAAGCATAATGCAATATCCATTTGGATTGATGGCCGATAAATTTCCCTCCCAGAAGGTTAATCTCATTTTAATCGGAGGCAGCTGCAGCGCCCTCTCCATGTGTGCCATCTCCGGCTCGCACAGCATGTTGATGTTTGTAACCCTGGCGATGAGCATGGGTGGATTCAGTTCCGTTTCGCGTGCCTCGACTGTCGCGATTAGGACCGAAAGGGGGAGAATCTACGGAATGGGATCTGCTACCGGGGCTTTCACGACTTCCCTGAGCCTGGGGCAGGTGTTGGGGCCGATTTTGTTCGGGGTGATCGCCGATATCTCCAGTATCCCCGTGGCCTTCGTTGTGGGAGGCTTGGTTGGCCTGACGGGGACGATTGTCTCGGGTATTTTCTTCAAATCCTCGACAGCTTACTGAGTGACCTCTTTTCTTCCCGCATTACTCTTACCGGCCCTAAAAAGATCCTTGACTTGGCTTACCTGCGCCATTATATTCCAAAACAGAAATATAGTGGAGGCGGAAATGAAAGATTTCGTGAGAGTCATGAAGGCCCTTTCGGATCCTAACCGCGTTAAGATCGTGAAGATGCTCCAGCAAAAGAGATTGTGCGTCTGTGAGATTCAGGCCGCACTTCAGGTTGCCCAGCCTACAGTATCCAAGCATCTAAAGATCCTTGAAAACGCCGGTCTTGTGGATTCCCAAAAGGAGGGATTGTGGGTCAACTATCATCTCAGCGACGGACAATCCAGCCCTTTCGTCGCAACGCTCTTGGGAAATCTCAGGCACTGGCTGGAGGCGGATCCGGAGGTCCTCCGCCTCAGGGAAAAGCTTCCTTCCATCCGCCGGGAGGACGTTTGCAAACGGTGAGGTCTGCATCGCCAGATAACGATGCAGCAATATATAAGAGGTTCATCAAAAAGGAGAAATACGATCAGCAATGAAGGAACGCACTAAGATTCTTATTATCGTGCTTGTTTTTATCGGAGCCTACTATATTCCCTGGAGCAGTCCCAGGATCCGGCAATCCGGCCTCGAGGCTTTCATGATGCTCCAGGAATATGCGCGACAGCACGTTTTGACTTGCCTGGTTCCCGCCTTTTTTATCGCCGGTGCCATTGCGGTTTTCGTTTCCCAGGCATCGGTGCTCAAGTACTTCGGGGCAACGGCCGGTAAAATACTTTCTTACTCCGTGGCATCTGTTTCAGGAACCGTGCTTGCAGTCTGTTCATGCACTGTTTTGCCTCTTTTCGCAGGGATTTATACACGTGGCGCCGGCATCGGACCGGCCACGGCATTCCTTTATTCCGGGCCGGCCATTAATGTGCTCGCCATTGTGCTGACAGCCAGAATCCTTGGCTGGCAACTCGGTTTGGCCAGGGCCGTAGGCGCCGTGGTCTTCGCGATTGTGACGGGGTTGCTCATGGCCTTTGTTTTCAGGAAGGATGACGCGGCACGCGCGGCAGGACAGATTTACCTCCCTGAAGAAGGAGAAAAGAAGCGGACCCTCACCCAGGACAGTCTCTTCGTTCTTTTCCTCATCCTTATTTTGATCTTTGCCGCCTTTGCGCGGCCTGCCGAGGGGTCGACCGGAGTGTGGCCCGCTATTTTTGCGGTCAAGTGGTACATCACGGCGGGACTCCTCATCGTTCTCGGCTTCATGCTAAAGTCCTGGTTCCGGAAGGATGAAAGGGTCACCTGGGTCCAGTCCACTTGGGGTTTCATGAAACAAATCTTTCCCCTTTTGGCAGGCGGCGTCCTGATTGCCGGCTTCATGCTTGGAAGGCCGGGGCACGCGGCCCTGATCCCGGAGCATTATATCCAGAGCCTCGTGGGAGGCAATTCGCTGGGGGCCAACCTGTTTGCTTCCGTGGCGGGGGCGTTCATGTATTTTGCCACCCTGACGGAGGTTCCGATCTTACAGGGCCTCCTGGGTGCCGGCATGGGGAAGGGCCCGGCCCTGGCCTTGCTGCTCGCGGGCCCTGCTCTCTCACTTCCCAATATGCTTGTGATCGGGGGGGTGATGGGTGTTAAAAAGACGGCGGTCTTCTGCGGGATCATCGTGGTTCTATCAACCGTCGCCGGCCTGCTTTACGGTTGGATTGGATAATGAAGGGGGTGCTTTAATGGTTCTCAAGCCATCCGAAGCTAGGACCTTCTATGACCGATTTGGAAAACAAGAAGGAGGATTTTATGGATATCAAAGTTTTGGGTCCTGGCTGTGCCAGGTGCCATCAAACAGAGGAGAACGTCAAGGCGGCCGTTGCGGAAAGCGGCGTGGAGGCCAAAATCGACAAGGTGACCAATGCCCTGGAAATCGCCAAGTACGGCGTCTTCGGCACGCCTGCCGTTATCGTTGACGGCGAAGTCAAAAGCGTGGGGAAGATCCCTACCAAGGATGAAATCAAGGGATGGTTAACGAAGAAGTGAGGCGCATGGTCTTTGCAAAGACGGCGGACCAGGGAATCAAAGATTCCCGTGATTGCACAAGGATTGATGCAGGCAAAGGGGTACAGCTGGCGCGCTGGATGAGCCGGTTTCATCTGGGATAGGGAGTTCCGCAGGAATTACCCAAGGAGAGAGTCATGGCACCGACCGTTATAAGAAGACTTTCATTTCTTGATCGTTTCTTAACCCTGTGGATTTTTCTGGCCATGTTCATAGGAGTCATGGGCGGGTACCTTTTCCCGGGCATCCAAGAGACGATCAACTATTTCCAGATCGGTACGACGAACATTCCCATCGCCATTGGGTTGATCCTCATGATGTATCCGCCCCTTGCGAAGGTGAGATACGAGCAGATGGGGTTTGTTTTCAGGGACTTCAAGGTCCTGGCTCTCTCCCTTGTGCAGAACTGGGTGATCGGCCCGATCTTGATGTTCTTGCTGGCGATCGCGTTTCTTTCCGGACACCACGACTACATGGTGGGGCTGATCATGATCGGCCTTGCGCGGTGCATTGCCATGGTGATCGTATGGAACGATCTTGCTGCAGGCGACAGGGAATACTGTGCCGGGCTTGTGGCTCTCAATTCTATATTTCAGGTGATCTTTTTTTCGATTTATGCCTATATTTTCATCACCGTAATTCCTCAGTGGATAGGGCTGAAAGGCGCCGTGGTAAATATCTCCATCGGCCAGATTGCTGAAAGCGTCCTCATCTACCTGGGTGTTCCCTTTATCGGAGGTGTCATCTCCCGCATCATCGGATTGAACACAAAAGGGCGAGCCTGGTACGAGGAAAAATTCGTCCCAAAGATCAGCCCGATCACCCTGATCGCCCTCCTCTTTACCATCCTGGTCATGTTTTCTTTAAAAGGTGAATACATTGTTGAGTTGCCGCTGGATGTGGTTCGAGTAGCGATACCGCTGTTCCTCTACTTCGTGATCATGTTCTTCGCCTCTTTCTATCTCTCAATGAAAGTGGGAGCTACGTATGAACAGTCGACGACCCTGAGCTTCACAGCCGCTTCGAACAACTTCGAGCTGGCCATCGCCGTTGCCGTTGCGGTCTTCGGCATCGACTCGGGAGAGGCTTTTGCCGCGGTCGTCGGTCCCTTGCTTGAGGTACCGGTGCTCATCAGCCTGGTCAACGTGGCCCTGTGGTTTAAAAGAAAATACTTCCCTTACGCGGTGGAAACTCCGGCCGGAGTCTGCCATGTGACCTGTCGACCCTGATATCCGTGGTGCCGGCTTAAATACATATTCACCGGGATGATGTTCTATATGCGCCTCAAGATGATCGGGGTGTTTACGCGGCTTCACCTTCCAATATAGTTCGCTTTTTTCTTTGAATAGAAGATCGCTCCCGTTGCCCAACGTAGGGGACGCCCTCTTTGCATCGTCGGCTCTTGCCGG
>JARRRH010000202.1:0-5300 GCA_037380925.1 Deltaproteobacteria bacterium
TACAAGGGTGAGCCGACGACCAAATTTGGGGACTGGTTCATGTTCGATCTTGGACTCGCCACACAGAGCCTCTGTCTAGCCGCCCGCAATCTGGGACTTGGGACTGTTATCGTCGGGTCTCTTGACCACAACAAGGCAAAGGAGGTTCTGGGCGTGGGTGATGACCATGAGGTCGTGGTTCTCATCCCGGTAGGGTATCCGGCAAAGGATTCAACGGCACCCAAACGCCGGGAAATAAGCGAATTTACGCACCACGACCGATTCTAGCCCAACTTGAACTCGTGCATAACGGATGAGGTGGGCTTGGGACTGCCATTGAAGGTCCTTTCAACAAAGGTGACGCGGTCCTGCTGATCGATGAGAAGAACGGTCGAGGATCGGGTTCCGTAGTTCGGGCTGGATATAAAGATGGGCGATAGAAGCCGTTCCCATTCAAGGTCAACCCCGGTGTGGGGAAGAGCCTTGTCCGGAGGAACGGATCGATCTTGGAGGGATTTGAAAAGGGGGTCTGGAGAAAGGATCTCTCTGCCTGCGAGAAGCTGGGCCATGAGGTTTTTTGCTCGAGAGACTTTGGGCCACGGCGTGTCCAAAAGATGGTTACTCAGACCGTACAAACCTGTTCCAAGGGCCAAGGGGTCACCGTTCCGGTTCGAAAACCAGTAAAGCTGATTTTCATCACCCACAATGAGATTGAGGCCGTTGTACTGATCTCCTTCTTGCTTCACTTCACGCAGGAAGTCCAAAGGTTTTAGCTTTGCCAGCAGGAAACGGGTCAGGAGTCTGCCCCGGGAAGGGGCATGCTGCTTCACCGACGCCGGATCCCTGTAATTGGTAACCATGCCCAGCCGCCCCTGCCGGGTAATGCCCAGCCAGGTTCCGCCTGCTTTCATGTCCCGGCCTGCAAGAAGCACAGGAGCCTGTTCCCAGAAATGCGCCGGGGCCGAGGCCCGGTCATAGTACTCGTCCCGATTGGCGGCGATAATCATCTTGTACTCAGGATGCATTTTTATCGCTAAAAGAATTAGGCACATCGGAAGCTTAGCCAATAAGATTAAAGCAATCTCTAAGTTTAGTTCAGGGTATCGCGCTTGATCCCCCTCCTCCCTTTGCTGTGCTTCGCCTGAAGGCTCCGCTGTGTAGCCGAGGAAGGGTTCACTTTCCTTTAAAGCGAGGCTTTCTTTTTTCCTGAAAGGCCTGTCTCGCTTCTTCCGCATCCTTGCTTTTCAAGGATTGAATGAAGAGGCTCTGGATTTCCTCTTCCTCTTTCTCAAGGATCGGATGTTCCGCGATTTTGTACAGTGCTGATTTTGTGCCCCAAAGGGACAAAGGGGCGTTATCCACGATTTCCGCGGCCATGGCATAGGTGTAAGACTCGAGTTCCCGCGCCCTTACCACGTGATTTACCAGGCCCATGCGAAGGCAGGTCTGGGCATCATAATGCCGAGCCGTGAGAAATATTTCCAGGGTCCTGCTAAGGCCCAGAACCCGCATGAAACGGCGGTAACCCATATAGGGATAGACGAGGCCCAATTTAGCGGGGGGCATACCCATTTTCGCATGGTCTGCGGCAATGCGAATATCGCAAGTCACGGCCAGTTCACAGCCGGCCCCGTAAGCGTAACCGTTGAGCATGGCGATGACAGGATAGGGAAAGGCTTGAACAGCCCGAAACGCTTCTTCACGAGGAGGTGCCTCCTTGAGGCCGTCCTCGTCCTCGGAATTGGGTTTGACGGGCAGGGCTGAAATGTCATACCCGGCGCAAAAGGCTTCATTGCCTGCGCCTCGAATGACAAGAACCCTGACTTTGTCCTCTTGGGCTAGGGCTTGAACCATGGCAGCCATCCTGAACAGGGATGCGGGTGTGAGGCGATTCCTCTTCTCAGGACGGTTAATCACCAGAGTGCAGACAGGGCCGCTTCTATGGAGGAGGAGCTCTTCAGTATCTCCCACGTGGTCGACCTCTCCTTCAGATTGCCCATGGCGTTTGAGGTGCGATTTTACTTCGACCATGTCCCTTTTTCAAATTTTTTATGTCTCCCTGGAAATGTGTTCGCTTGAGCTGCATAAGGGCGATAAAGGGTTTTATTCGATTGCGCGGCTCGCGGCCCGGTCACTTCGAGGCTTTACGGACGGGTGATGCCCGCCACTCCGAGCAGTCCAGGCAGGGCATTCTTCTTTTTTCTCGACTGGCTCCTTCTGCTTTGCGCCTTACGCCTCATGCCTTTTCCATGCCGTGAAAGCGGTTGACAGGGCCGCGTGGTGTGAAATAGCTTTATAGCGCAAGTTTCAGCAACAGAGACCCTGACAAGGCTGCTATCATTGACACTGGGGGTGAATATGGGTATTAAATCCGTTTGCATTGTGGGCATGGGAACCATGGGGAGTCAAATCGGTGTGGTTTGTGCCCGGGCCGGCTTTCAGACGGTGATGGTCGATGTTTCAGCGGGGCAGCTGGAAAAGGGCATGAAAAGCATTCATGCCTTCCTGGAGGGACAGGAAAAAAGGGGAAAGGTAGACAAAGCGTCGGTAGAGACACTTCTCTCCCGGATCAGCGCGACCAGCGATTTGAAAAAAGCCATGGCCGGTGCAGACCTCATGATCGAGGCTGTTTCAGAGAATATGAAACTCAAAAAGGGTGTCTTCAACCAGGCTGACAAATTCAGCCCGAGTGAGACCATTCTGACCAGCAACACGTCAACCCTTTGGATTGCGGAAATCGCGGCGGCGACAAACCGGCCGGAAAAGTGCATCGGCACTCATTTTTTGATCCCGGCGGCCTTAACCCCTCTCGTAGAAGTCGTTCGAGGGGCGGACACCTCGGATGAAACCCACCGGCGTGTGGTCGATTTTCTCAACACGTGTGGTAAAGAGACGGTCACGGTTGCGGATTCTCCAGGCTTTGTTATCAACAGACTCTACCTGCCCATGGTCAATGAAGCGTTCTTTGCCCTTGAGACGGGCCTCGCCAAAGCTGAGGATATTGACCGGTCGTGCACCCGCGGTCTGGGCTTTCCCCTGGGCCCTTTGGCCGCGGCAGACGCCTTTGGCCTGGATACTCTGCTTGCATGCATAAAAACCTTTCACCGGGAACTCGGGGACAAGTACCGGCCTGCGCCTCTTCTGGTGAAACTCGTGAAAGCGGGCCACCTGGGTCGAAAGACGGGGAAGGGGGTGTATGACTATCGTCAGTGAGTGGCCGCGGTGTGCCCACAGCGCGACCTGACGAAAACAGGCCCGGGCCCCCCGGGCCCTTGGATCAAGGTTAAATCAGGGAGCTCGACTTATCGGACCCGACACGAATTTTCCAGCTTTCCAATTTTTTCGATCTCTACGACAACCCTGTCCCCGTCTTTCATGTAAATGGGGGGACTCCGGAAAGCGCCCACCCCGCTTGGTGTGCCTGTCAAGATAACGTCGCCGGGAAGCAGGGTGAAATGATTGGAAAGAAAGGCCAAAAGATCGGGGAGCCTGAAGATCATATTTCCCGTGTTGCTGTCCTGCATGATTCGACCATTGAGGAGGCACGTGATTCTCAGGGCGTGGGGGTCGCGGATATGGTCTCTGGTTACGATCCAAGGGCCGAGGGGGCAAAAGGTGTCCAGGGACTTTCCCCTTACCCATTGGCCGTCGGAAAACTGCAAATCTCTTGCGCTGACATCATTGGCGCAAGCATATCCGAAAACGGCCTTCATTCCTCCTGTTTTTTCGCCTTGAGAGACCTTTTTCCCTATGATGACAGCCAGTTCTGCTTCAAAATCGACTTTTTTGGTTACACTGGTCTGCCAGGCGATCTGATCCCGGTGCCCGATGAGGCTGTTCGGAAACTTGGAGAAGAGGATGGGAATGTTGGGGATTTCTCCTTTGCTTTCCTGAATATGGTCCAAGTAATTTAGGCCAATGGCTATGATTTTGGAGGGTGTCCGCACAGGCGGCGCGAACCGAGTGCCTTCCAGGGGCAGGGGTCGGCCTTCCGTCTTCCATGAGGACGGGCTTGTGATGAAGTCTATCATAGTGCCCGGAAAATCCATGGGTATGAGAAGGTCATCCTCGACCTTGCCCAGACGAATGCGGTCATGGTCATAGTACTGCGCGATTTTCATGGCATATTCCTTTCTGTGCCTATTAGCCGTCAGTATCCAAGTTCATGCTTCAAGGTCAAGCAAAAGGTGCATCACAGCCGCTTTTAAGGAAAAAAACCACGCCGGGTGGAGAAAAATAGCACGACAGGGGAGGGAGATGAAAACGAGAAATTGGAAAAAGAACCGGAAGGCTGGTGTTTCAAAAGCGGATTTCTGCCGTTTTTGCAATATCCTGTATGAGAGGCATCTTGTTTCGGGCTCTGGCGGAAATCTCTCCATTCGGGCGGGTGAGAGAATCTTTGTGACGCCTTCGGGTGCTTCCTTGCGGGATTTGACACCGGAGATGGTGGTTGCCGTGAATCAGTGTGGCGAGGTACTCGGCGGAGCAAACCCGACCAAAGATGTGGCCATGCATCTCGGCATACTGGAAAAGCGGCCTGACGTTCATGTGGTGTGCCACGTCCACGGGGCCTCAATCATCGCTGCTTCCGGTCTCCTGACTCCGGGGGGTGATGTTTTGCCGCCCTTGACACCGGGATTCGTTTATTTTGCACATCCTCTTGCCATGCTTCCCTTTATGGTACCCGGCTCAGAGGCCTTGGCTCAAGCAACAGCAGATAAACTGGGCGATCTGAAGTGCTCAGCTCTTTTGCTCCAGAATCATGGCCTTGTAACAGTGGGGGGTGATTTTCAGGAGGCCATCAATCTTGCCGAGGAAGTGGAGGAAGCGGCAAGAATCTATATTCTGACGAATGGAAAAGCCCGTAAAATTCCTGAGGAAGGGGTGAAGGAGATCAAAAGCATGAGAGTGAGCCGTGACCCGTGAAAAAAAGGCGGCTGGCTTTCAGCTGATCCTCTACTCGAGATAGATGCCGTATTCTTCCTGCAACTGCTCCGAGGGAACCGCGAACCCGACACCGCTTACAGGGATGCCCTTGGTCGTAACTTCCTGCGGCATGGCAGGGATTTTTCTAAACCCCGTGAAAACGCCGTCGGTTATGGTGGCCTGAAGCCCTGCGGAGGCGCCCACGGAGAAGACCTGCTCCCCGGGAACCAGTGTCTGGGCAGGGCGAATGGGTAAGGAAAAACTCTGTTGGGGTGCCAGGACCTGAATCAGGGCAAGATCGTACTTATGGCTTGTGGAAATGACGGTTATGGGGACTTCGGTGTTGTTGTTAAGCCTGGCCGTGTAGTTGTCCGTTTCTCCAATGACGTGGCGAC
>JARRRH010000203.1:0-10929 GCA_037380925.1 Deltaproteobacteria bacterium
GCAGCGAGCGCCTGTTCTATAGCGTCGAGATTTGTCCCATTTTCCACCTGCTGCACATGCCAGCCGTAGGCTTCGAATCGTGCTGTGCGGCTTTCTGTAAAAGCCAGTTCCGTGCTCCCGTCGATGCTGATATGGTTGTCATCATACAAATAGACCAGCTTTCCAAGTTCGAGGTGGCCGGCCAGTGAGGCCGCCTCATGAGAGACGCCCTCCATAAGGTCGCCGTCGCTCACGATTCCATAGGTGTAGTGGTCCACAATCTCGTGTCCAGGTCGATTAAAGCGGGATGCGAGATATCTTTCAGCAATGGCCATGCCCACACCGTTTGCAAAGCCTTGTCCCAGGGAACCCGTGGTGGTTTCCACCCCAGGCGTGAGAGAGGATTCCGGGTGGCCCGGGGTGACGCTTCCCCATTGGCGGAAACGCTTCAACTCCTCAAGAGGCAGATCGTATCCTGTGAGATGGAGCAAACTGTAGAGCAACATGGATCCATGGCCGGCGGAGAGCACAAAGCGATCCCTGTCAGGCCAGTCGGGGTTTGATGGACTGTGCCTCAAGAAGCGGGTCCACAAAACATAGGCCATGGGTGCGGCTCCCATGGGCATACCGGGATGGCCCGATTTGGCTCTTTCAACGCAGTCTGCAGCAAGCATACGAATGGTGTTGATGCACAGATCATCCAGATTCATGGTCTCCTCCGATACAGTTCGTTGAATAGTGCCGGCTAAGCTCCGCTCCGAACCAACAAGGCGTGCCCCAGGGATGGCCGTTCCCCTTCAGGGCTATATCATGAACCGGCTTAAGGCTGAGGGCGTAAGGCGCAAGGAGTTTCTGTTGGATGTTCGGCTTGCCGTGAGCCTTATGCCTTGCGCCTCAAACGGGGGAACAACCTCCCCGGTGCCGTCAAAAGATCTTGAGCTACGAAAGGAGCTAGATCAGTCCTCGTACTTAGGATTCACCGAGGTTTTAGTCTCATCTTCTCTAGTGTCACGTCACGCTTGTGATGTCGTATAAAATGTGATATATATTCTTCATAATCAATCCCTTTTCTGGAGGGTCGAATATGAAGAAATATATTGTAACCCTAACCGAAGAAGAGCGCAAATTTTTGGCTGAGCTAGTCTCCAAAGGAAAACACCGATCTCAGAAAATCCTCAATGCATTGACCTTATTGGCATGCGATGAGGGAGAGTACCAACGGAGGCGTTCTAAAAATGAAGAAATCGCCCGGGTGCTCAATACAAGCATGAGAAAGATTGACCGTGTAAAGAAACGCTTCGTTTTAGACGGTCTTGATTCTGCTCTCCAGGGTAAAAAGGGGAGCAGGGTTTATGCGAAAAAGGCCGATGGAGACTTTGAGGCCCATTTGGTTGCGTTGAGCTGCAGCAAGCCGCCTGAAGGGTTTGCCCGCTGGACACTGAGATTGCTCGCCGACAAGGTTGTTGAGCTTCAGTACGTCGACAGCATTTCTCATGAGACAGTGCGTCGCGTCTTAAAAAAATCGAACTTAAGCCTTGGCAGCGAAAAGGGTGGGTAATCCCACCTGAGGAAGATGGCAACTTTGTGGCGCACATGGAAATGGTCCTGTCCATATACAAGCGCATTCTGGACCCACGATATCCGGTAGTCTGCATGGATGAATCTCCCAGGCAACTCATTGCCGAGAGAAGGGTTCCGATTTCACCATCGCCGGGGCAGCCAGCAAGGCACGATTACGAATACAAGCGTTGCGGCGTGTGCAATATCTTTCTCGCCTGTGAGCCCTTGGCAGGAGAGCGCATGGTAAAGGTCACTGAAAGAAAGACCAAACAGGACTGGGCTTCTTTTCTCGAAGATATAGCCACCCAATACGAAGAAGCTGAGAAAATAACGCTTGTAATGGACAATCTGAACACTCATGGACCCGGCTCTTTGTATGAAACATTTCCTCCGGCTCAGGCGAAGGCATTATGGGACAGGTTCGAGTTCGTATACACCCCCAAACATGGGAGTTGGCTTAACATGGCTGAGATAGAGTTGAACGTGCTCATCAGCCAGTGCCTGAACCGGCGAATCGATGACATTGAGGTCGTCAGAAAACAGGCAACGGCCTGGCAGGAACACAGAAACAACAAGGGTGCCAAAGTGAATTGGCAGTTCACAACCAAAGATGCACGGGTAAAACTGAAGAGGCTATACCCGACACTAGACGGTTGACATGACACTAGGTTAGATACGAAAAAATCCCGAAATGTGCCTATCACTGTCGAAGTCGGGATTCAATAGCTTTTTAATTTTTGTGGGTTTCTCCTTAGGTATCTATACTGCAACTTGCCGCAGTGCAGGAGAGCTTTTTATACTGCAAGCATGCTTCAGTTTCTGCAGATCCCTGATAAAAGAGCAAAATGCATCTTGAAAATCGGATGCTTAAATTTTCCGTGTGGTTCGCACTTTCGATAGCTTTCATAGGCAGTCACAAGTCTTTGGCACCAGAGGGCAACCCTAGTGTTTCGTTCTGGAGCTGGCCCTTAGCGTCTCACTATACGGTCTGCCAGAGTTCCAACGGCTATGCCGAAGTAGTCGGATTTGTTCCATGCCAAGATAACGCGGAAGTTTTTATACACCACGAAAGCTCGCCCTTCTTTTCCGTCGGGCTGCAGGATTGATCCGAATAGATCTGGCTTCTTTGGCAAATCCTTACCGCTCACACGGCGCACCCCCAAGCTCTGCCACTGGCTTAGCCTGTTCCGCGTTTCCAACCCGATCATCATCCTATCAAAACTCCGTGGCAGCCTGACCTCCCTGCCCCAAGCGTGACCCGTCGACCAGCCTGATCGGGAGAGATAATTGGCGGCAGATGCAAAAGCATCCCCTAGGTCGTTCCATATATCTATACGACCATCCCCGCTGAAATCCACTCCGAAGTTGTGAAATGCAGATGGCATAAACTGAAGTTGACCCATCGCTCCTGCCCAAGATCCCCGCATTTCGCTCAAGGAAATATGGCCTGCTTCTGCAATGCGGAGGGCCTGAACCAGTTCTTTGCGGAAGTAGGTGCTGCGACGGCCGCTATAGGCTAGTGTCGCGATAGCATGGATAACGGGAAATTTGCCGGTCATAACGCCAAATGCAGTCTCTATCCCCCAAAGGGCGACAAGAAAGCGCGGCTGCACCCCGTAGCGCTCATAGACTTCCCCAAGCAATGACCTGTGACGGCTTAGTATGTCCCGTCCTTTTTCAACCCGGCTCTTTCTAACCACCTTATTCAAGTATTGTTCTAAACTGAGTTTCGATTCAGGCTGGTACCTATCTAGCTCGATGATCTGGGCAATGGGTTCAAAATTTTCGAATGCTTGGTTCAGGATTCTTATGGAAATTCCTCGCCTTAGGGCCTCCTTCTTGAAATTTGCGACCCACTGAGAAAGATGCGCCTGTTCCTCAGCTAAGACTGGGCTTGCAGGAGCTAACAGAAAGAGTGCTGCAACCACAAGAAGGCCCACCTGAGCAGGCTTCAGAAGACGCTTTTCAGAAGCTTCCTTAAGAGAGTTGAGTTTAGTAATTCTACTAAATTTCAGTATGTTACGATTCGCAATACCTTCCATCGGATAACCTAACTCATAAGACATTCTTCGCGATAGTGTTTCACTCTTGACACCGGATAGGCTCACTTTATATGTATCTGTCACACACTTGAAAGTCCAGAAAAGCAGGATCTACTTTTCGCTCCCCTGAGAGCGCCCTTTCAATTTTCTGCCTAATGTATCGAGAGAATTGAATTGATTTCCTCACATGCGAAAACAGGGCCAGGTTGTAGCGAACTCAGCGTTCATTGCCGTCACTTTCTGAGGGTATGCAGTCTGGCCGGTATTTCGTTCATTCTTCCCCGCCCCTTTTTGGATCCATCCGGTCCTTGTCTTTGCAGGAAAAACAGCTTTCTTTATACAACCCATACACGCGCGAGCAGATCAACATCAGCTATTTTATTCAAGGACGGTATTTGCCAGAAGCCTTAGAGAAAATCAATTATATCCTTCGGGGTCATCGGACAGGGGAGATCAAGCCCATGGACACACGTTTGCTTGATCTCTTACACGCCATTTCCCGAGAAGTCCAGCCAAACTCACCATTCCATGTAGTCTCGGGATATCGCTCCCCGTCCACGAATGAGATGCTGCGGAGACGGCGCAGGGGTGTGGCCAAGAATAGCTTGCACATGGAAGGAAAAGCTGCTGACATCCGTTTGCCAGATCTCAGTACTGCTTCATTGCGCCGGATAGCTGCAGGAATGGAAAGGGGTGAGGTAGGCTATTATCCACGTTTGCGCTTTGTTCACCTGGATGTTGGTGAGGTGAGGTATTGGCGGGGATAAATTTGTTGGCTATGAGGCGATGCGAATGCTCGATCCTAATCAGTCTCACAGCTGCAATCGACCTAGGAAAAATTCATCGGGCTTTAAATGAGAAAAAAATTCGGTGGAGCCCCTCTCCTACCCCGGAGATTGCACGTCATAGGTTATACTGGGCACTGGGTAAATCAGTGGACTACTATTCTGATTTTGTCGAAGTTATAAGCGATAAAGAGCTCATACTTCCGGATGATATCCCTTGCTTTCCACTGGTGACAGCTTTTATAGAGTTTGGCATCACCGCAGTTGATCGAGATGGAAACGAGTCCGACATGACAGGGCGGCATGTTTTTGTTGATTTTGCCTTACCAAAATCTTACCAATTCTCGTCACGGAATATAATCTTAACGATTGACCCACGAAACAAATGAGGGATAATCCGTGTGCCTGGGGTGTCTAATTGGCTTTCAGCAACTCAATCCTGCCAATTCCTTCTAACCGTCCAATTTCCTTGACAAAACCACTTAATTCCCATAAATTCTCTAAAAATTTGACAATTTGCGCCCTATATTCGCTGTAACCTTTTGTTTGGCAAGGAGCACCGACCCATGACTCTCACCAAAAACGACCTCGTAAAATCCGTCCGCGAAAGACTGATGCTGGGATCCCGGCGAGTGGTAAAATTCACGTATTCCCAGAAATTGAAAAATAAAGTCAACCGGCAATGAGGACAACGAAGAGAACTGAGCCATAGAGATCTTTTTCCCACAGGAAAACGAAGGCCGCCAATACTGAAACGGAATCACTGCTGCAAAGAAAGGATAGGCGATGAATATGAATATCTATGTTGGCAATCTCTCCTACCAGGCCACAGAGGACGATCTCAAAGCTGTATTTGGTCGCTTCGGCGAAATCACTTCAGTTAAGATCATCCGTAACAGGGCTACAGGGCAATCAAGAGGCTTTGGATTTGTGGAAATGACTGTTAGAGACGACGCCGAAAGGGCCATCAAGGAATTGGACGGAACCCCGCTCAGGGGGAGAGAAATCAAGGTCAATGAATCAAGGCCAAGGGAGGAGAGACCGACCAGAAGACCAATGCGCCCCAAGTAGATTTCGATGTCCGATACTGTCCTGCCGGCGGCATGACCATTTTTCGATAGCACCCTCCAAGACCTCAATTTGGCATTCGATCTCAAAAAATGGATGCCGGTGCCACCAAACGCTTGTTTCAAGCCCCCGCCCCGGGTTAAATATCCCCTGGGAGGGGCTTTTCATTTGGAGAGTTAATGAAACCCAGAGAGAAAAAATTAGAAATGTCTGTCGATCTCCAGGGCAGATTGAGCGGGTAACCTATACGAACGACGAGAACGGTCACCATTGCCAAAATGAAGGTCTACGGGCAAAAAGACCTGGGCACCATCGTAGGGAACCTTATGGCTCCCACGCCTGGTGAAGTGATCCGGATGCGCGGCGAGTGGGCCAATCATCCGAAATACGGCGAGCAGTTCAAAATCGTCCAGTACAAGTCCATGGTGCCCGCATCCGTCTACGGCATCGACAAATACCTCGGTTCCGGTCTGATCAAGGAGATCGGCCCTGTCATGGCCAAAAGGATTGCCAAGGACTTCGGCAAATAGACCCTTGATGTCATAGTAGAGCGGATTAAAAAGCTAGCCGAAGTGCAATCTACAAGAAAAAGGATGGAGGTCGTATAGAACATCGTCCAGAATGCCTGGAACCCCTGAGATTAACGATGGACAACCTATGTAAATTTCTGCCAAAATAGTGAAATGCCTTACTCAGAAACGCTTCTTTTTTCTACAATCTCCACGAGCTTCCACAATTTCGGCAAATCGCCGGAACCTAACTGCTTGATTTTCCGTGTTATTACAAGTCCTTCAGCTTTTGGTATTAAAATTGCTTGTAATACGTATCAGTCTGTTTCCACTTTCAAAACGACTCACTTCAATCCAATGATTGGAGTACCAAAACGACTTCTACAGCTTCTGACAACAAAACAGCTCCCTCCGCTGTAGAATTTTAAGGTCGGGCTCCGCTCTCATACGCAGAAAGACATGCTGTGAAAGATAGACGTGCTTCTTTTACTGACAGGCGCGCTGGAAAGGATAGGCGGAAGGCTTATAGGCTCACTTTATCTATGAAAGCACGCCTGGAGAGAAGGAGTGGTGACGAAAGGCGGTCAGGGAAAGAAAGAAGAGGCGGATGGGTTAAGGTAGGGAAATGGAGCAGTGTGCGGTTTGATAAACTGAAAATTGCAAAGTTCTTGAAGTAAACTGCGGCAATTTGAAAAGCACGATGAGGGATGCCCTTTATAAACCAATTGAAAAAAAGACAAGTGCTGACAAAAGTCTTCCCGAACTTAACGACCTGTCCTCTCACAAACTTTCCAGATTTTACTTCTTCCTTGCTTATTCACCGGTACTGATCGCCTTTCTTGCTGTAGGTTTTTTGCTATGGCATTTTCAGGTCACAGTTGAAAAAGATCTTTCAGCGGTCAAAGCTAGTCTTTATTCGATCGCAGATGTTTTAGATAGAATGGATAACAGGATCAACAATCTCCAAAGGCTTGCTGTAGAATCCAAAGCATCAACCGCCGTTCTCGAAAGAGAGCTAAACAGATTATCGGGACAGATTACCGTCTTGGACTCGGGCTTTAATCCAGGCCCCAAGACTTCTTCGGAAAGGCTCCTTGATAGAGACAGTGCACTGTTGAAGGAGAAACCCTCTCAGCAGGTCTACCATGAAGTTAAATCCGGAGACACCCTTTACAGGATAGCCAAGAACTATGGAGTAAGTGTGAGACAGGTTGTTCGTACCAACAACCTATCTGACAAAGACCGTATCTACCCAGGGCAGAGGATTGTGATCATTAGGGAGGCAAGATAAGCTGGTGGTCATAGTGGCACCAGGAAGTCTCTTGCAACTGCTGTCAGGAACAACAAGACCGAGAAAAGATACACTTATTTGAAAACTCTCTAAGAACAAAACTTGACTTGACAATGGCCAGATCCTTCCGGCTGGGTCAATCCCGTTCTCAGTTGAAAATATTGGAGTGGCATGAGTTCATCATGCTGCCTCCTTAACAAGCTGCAGGCGTTGATTCAGAGCAAGCCTTAGTGAGGGGAGATATCGGTACCCCTTGATGCGGCGTAAACGAGGCTCTATTTCAAGCAACGCCGAGGCAACCCATCTGTGTTTCTGAGAGGAGTTTTTCCAGTAGTGTATGTTGACCAACCAGGGACATCACCGATTCTATGCAGTTGGTGGTTTTAAGACTGATCCCCAGTTGTGTGAACAGGCCCAGGCGATGAAGGGTAAGGGTCTCCTCAAGCCCTTCTTCGAGGCTGGCCAGGGCAGACTCATTGAGAAGCTTGAGCTCTGGTTTTAAACGGTTCAACGCCGCCTTGGCTTCCTCATAGGTGGGTTTTTCATAGGCCCTCTGCAATCGTCTCCGCCAAGTTGCCTGATGGCTTTTGGGAAGATAACTCACCACATTTTCCCGTTTGTGCCACTGACATCGTTGGATGAGAGCTCTATCTTGGAAAACTTTTCGGATGGCTGAATGAAGCCCTTTGGCACCGTCGATGACGCAAAGGAGCCCTTCGTCTATCCTCAAACCCCGATCCAACAGACTACTTAAGAAACCTCTTAAGGCCCTCTCGTTTTCGGTGGCGGCCTGGATAAATAGTTCACTGTGCTGGCTGATCCTCCTCGGCCCTAGTAAAAGAGCGTGTAATTCTGAAACGATTGACTGTTGTCTGTTTTATACGTAGCGTTTCTTCACCGAGCATTTCCTTTTTCTCAATGGAAAGGAACTGTGCCAGGTTCATTCCGGAAAAATCCCTGAAATCTTGAAGAATGAGATCGGCCATACCACCCCCGGCCAAGGTAAGTTTTTAATGGGGTCTGTGCATGAATGAAGGCTGCGGAACAATTTTCAATTTTGACACGTAACAAAAGGCAGACAGAGTGAGTAGAAAAATACGCAAAAGCCATGCCAGGCAAAATGGGCCAATATAACCGTATGATTTGATATGGTTTTTTCTCTCGCTTAGGATCTGGACGGGTATCTTGTTGAAGGATTTTCCATACAGGGGGGAAGATGTGAAAATAGGTTCAATGGGCGAAGTGGCTAAGAAAGTTTAGATTCTCCATGGAGGGTATTGCATACACCTCACTCAGGCATATGTAGGCCCAGCCTTCCGCACAGCAACATGCTTTTGGTACATGGGCTCATCGCAAACCAAGCAGCAGATACTATGGTCCGGCAAAAGGAGAAAAAGCATCTGCGGCCAGATCACGGCATGGGCGGATCACGGTGGACTGAAATCACGGGTATGTCAAAATTTTTTCTCGCATTGATCCCATAGCGAATCGCCTTGAGGTAAAATGTGGCTGCAATAACAATCCCAATTCCGAAAACGAGCCAATGCATGACAAGCAATGTGAGAGACCACTGCGAAGCCCGGCGAAATCCTGTTTCGCCGTATCTCTTCGCAGGGGCCAGGAATAAGAGATTTGGATGAAGAAGTTACTCTCCGGGATTTGGTAAAGCAAGATTGGTACCAATGTGCGCTTAAAAGTGCTTTGCCCTGTATTTTTCAAGAGATTGTCCTGTTCTTGGCAGGGCTAAGTGGTGGAAAAGCGCCAAATAGAATGCCCCTGAGTCGGGTTTGTCCTGGAACCCGGTTCGCCTTTGCCAATTGCGGACTCAGGGGCAATCTAGGAGATACGAAAGACTTTATTAATATAAATTATCATACTTTATAATATATATCAACTAAATTATTTATAATTATATTAGGTCTAAAACCCTATATTCGTCCGTCAGAGTTGACAGGTTTCGTCAGGATCTATAGATACCCTGTAAACCGAATTTCAGTGCTGGAATTTGGCAGAAATTACTTGAGAGGCTTCCTTGGTATGCTTTTTTCATGCCTCGAATATAACTGAACGCATCAGTTTGATTTGAGGAGGTTGGCCATGAAGACAAGAATCGCCTACGCACTAATTTGCATAGTGGTGTGCCTACCCGGGTGCGGAGGGGACGGAGGCGGTGCTGGCTCCGGCACAGTATCCATGGACATAGCCGATGCTAAGCCGTTCATCGCAGGTGCAGAACCTGAAGAGCTCTGGGTCGTTTTTGAGGAGGTCCTGGTCCACAAATCCGGGGGTGGATGGGCTTCCCTGGACTTACCTGAAACACCTTATGCGATCAACTTGCTTGCTTTCAGTGATGGTCAAAAGACCAAGCTCGCCACGCCGACTGTGGTGACGACGGGCCACATCACCCAATTTCGTTTTATGATAAGCGAAGCATACATGGTGTTCCCTGATGAAACAATTCCTGTTGACTTAGATGTTCCATCTGGCACTCTCAAAACAGACAAACAGTTTGACTGGTGGTTGGAAGATGGCGGCGCTGTGTATATTACCGCGCATTTTGATCTTAGCAGATCTATCGTGGAGACCGGCCCTGATCAATATAAACTCAAACCCGTCATTCATCTTTTCAACAACAATCCCCAGGAGGCAGCCACCATTTGTGGAAACATTGATAATGCTTTTTTTGGTGATCCCCCAGGGGAGGTGCTTGTCACTGTGATATGGAATGGGCCAGATAGGGATGAGGCATATACCACGGTTACGCTGGGCCCCGACTTGGAAGAGCCATCGACTGACTTCTGCATCTTTTGGCTGGTTCCATTGGAGTACCAGGAAAGCTATACTGAAAGCTATACGGTTGAGATTAATAGCGGCCTTGACACCTATAGCGAGTCAGTGGAGTATCCTAGACTTGTGTCCGGGGATACATTCATGCTGAACAACAGCGAGCTCATAGGGAGCCCTCCCAGCTAAAAGAGCTGCACCTTGTGTTTTGTTCGATGAGTTCAGGGTAGAGCCAACGATGCCTTTGTTTTTTGCTTGATTAGGAATGAGTTGGATCTTTAGCTGTTCTCAGACTTTCAGAGAGTGCTCATAGCGAGAGACGAAGAGATGCGGAGGATGTCATGATTCGATATTTTAGAACAATAGGGGTGATTTTGTTCATTGCACTTTGGTGCCTGGTCCTCAGCGCGGGATGCCAGAGAGCCGGAGTAATTGTTGGAGAGGGGCCTACATATCGTCATGAACCACCCCCTCCACCACCTCCTCCCCACGAACCCGGCCCGCCTCCTTGGGGCTCCCGCGCATGGTTACAGGGCGAAGTACCGTTATTATTATCCCTCTTCATACCTCTACTATGATACGGGAAGGAGCCTCTATTTTTATTATGATGGGGGGAACTGGCAAGCATCAGTTTCACTTCCCACATGGATTCACATCGACATCAATGATCGTGTGAGCTTGGAGATGGGTACCGATAGGCCTTATGAGTATCATAGGGAGGTCATGAAGAAATATCCCCCAGGACATCAAAAGCAGAAGGGTAAGGGAAAAGGTAAGGGTAGGGGTAAGTGGGATTGAGTTCCGGTTTGCGAGACAGGTAGCCGAGAATTCTTATCAGATAGGGAGTTAAGGCGGCTTAGCCCTAAACCCAAGGTCTTGCGACCCGGAATCGTCCAAGAGTTGCGACTAGT
>JARRRH010000204.1:0-4966 GCA_037380925.1 Deltaproteobacteria bacterium
CTTGACGATCCGGTTGTTCTCAACACCTACGAGAAGGGCGCAACCGCCGTGATCCATTCTGGAGCAATGAGTTTTTACCCAACGGATGTTTTCCGTCATTGTCCTTTCCTTCCAAACACCGGGTTAGGCTAGCCTTTACATACACCAGGAGTGCCAGGATTGCAAACCGGCTTTTGAGGCTCAAGGCGCAGGACATAAGGCACAAGGGAAAAATGAGTGCTATCTTTTTCTTGTCTTTCTTGCCTTGAGCCTTGAGTCTTATGCTTTAAGCCGCGGAACTTTATCCGCCGCAAGCCTGTCGAGAGCCTCCAGGTCGAACGAGAGGAGCGATCGAAGGCAACGCCGCAGATGATGCCTTGATGGTGGTCAGGGTTAGTTTCTGAGCTGAAGTTCTCTGTCCTCAAGAGCCTTAATCTCGTCCCGGAAGCGAGCTGCCTCTTCGAATTCCAGTTTCTTGGCTGCGTCCATCATTTTCTTGTGAAGCCCATGGATCCTTTTCTGGATGCGCTCCGCCGAGAAATAGACGGCTTCATCCTCGGCGACCGCGGGGACGGTGACATAATCTGCTTCGTAAGCCGAGGTGAGGATATCGTCTATCGCCTTTTGAATGGAAGCAGGGGTGATGTTGTTGGCTTGGTTGTAAGCGAGCTGGATTTGACGCCGCCGCTCGCTTTCTTCGATGGCCCTTGCCATGGAGCCTGTGATCTGGTCCCCGTAAAGAATCACGAGACCGTTCACGTTCCGGGCTGCCCGGCCACAGGTCTGGATGAGGGATCGGTCGGAACGGAGAAATCCCTCTTTGTCTGCATCGAGAACGGCCACCAGAGAGACTTCGGGCAGGTCAAGCCCCTCTCTCAAAAGGTTGATGCCGACCAGGACATCGAAAACGCCCAAACGGAGATCCCTGATGATAGCCGTCCTCTCAATGGTTTTGATGTCTGAGTGAAGATATCGAACGCGGATAGCCAGGTCGGCATAGTATTCCGTGAGATCTTCAGCCATGCTCTTGGTGAGTGTGGTGACCAGGACCCGTTCCTTCTTCTCCACCCTCTGTCGTATCCAGCCCAAAAGGTCGTCCACCTGGTTTGTGGCGGGACGGACGATGATCTCGGGATCCATCAATCCTGTGGGCCTTATGATCTGTTCGGATACGCTCTCCGCCTTCGTGAGTTCATAAGGCCCCGGCGTGGCAGAAACGTAAATAACCTGCTTTACTCGGGCTTCGAATTCCTCAAATTTGTGCGGCCGATTATCCAGTGCGGAAGGCAATCGGAAACCATAGTGCACGAGGGTCTTTTTTCTGGATCGATCGCCGTTGTACATCCCGTTCAACTGAGGTACAGAAATATGGCTTTCATCGATAATGACCAGAAAGTTCTTGGGAAAATAGTCCAGCAGTGTAGGAGGAGGCTCACCGGGGGCCCTTCCGGTCAAATGCCTGGAGTAATTTTCAATGCCGTGGCAGTATCCCATCTCGATCATCATTTCCAGATCAAAGCGGGTGCGTTCTTCGATTCGCTGGGCCTCTATGAACTTGCTCTGAGATTGGAAGTATTCGATGCGCTCCTTGAGTTCTTGCCTGATGTGAACGATCGCCTTTTCTCGAATTTCCACCGAAGTGACATAATGGGTGGCCGGATACAGGGTCATGCGATGGAGATCTCTGACCACCTTCCCCGTCAGAGGATCGATCTCCTGGATCGCTTCGACCGTATCTCCAAAAAAATGAACCCTCACAGCCCGGTCCTCTTCATGGACCGGATAGATGTCCACCACATCCCCCCGAACACGGAAATGACCGCGGGAGAAGTCATAGTCGCCGCGCTCATAATGGATTTCAACCAGTTTCCTAAGGGCTTCTTCTCGGGGAAGAATGCTGTCCTTTTCCAAGTACAAGAGCATGTTGTGGTAGGCCTCGGGAGAACCCAACCCGTAAATGCAGGAAACACTGGCCACAATGATCACGTCATCCCTGTCAAGAAGTGATCGCGTCGCGGAGTGGCGCATCTTGTCGATTTGCTCGTTGATGTGGGCATCCTTCTGAATATACGTGTCTGTTTGGGGGATGTAAGCTTCGGGTTGATAATAGTCGTAGTAACTCACGAAGTATTCCACGGCATTGTAAGGGAAGAACTTCTTCAATTCTCCGTAGAGCTGAGCCGCCAAAGTCTTATTGGGCGCAATAATGAGGGTGGGCTTTTGTACCCGGGCGATTAATTGGGCCATGGTGAAGGTTTTGCCTGAGCCGGTCACCCCCAGCAGGACCTGGTAGTGTAACCCTTTCTCTACGCCGTCGGCGAGTCCCTCGATCGCCGAAGGCTGATCTCCGCACGGCTCAAATTCTGTGACTAATTTGAATTGGCTCACGCTTATCCGACTTTCTTTGCGCCGATACTCCAGCACTCCAGTACTCCACGCTATACGTCATATCGCCATTTTGTCCCTTTGGGCGTATCTTCCAAGAGAACGCCCATGCCACGGAGGCGCTCCCTTATGGCATCGGCCCCGGCCCAGTCTTTTTTGGCTCTCGCCTCTGCTCTTTCTTGAATAAGCCGTTCCACCTGCTCAGCCTCAACGGTATGGGCAGATGAAGCCAGCTCTCCAAAAAAATCTTCCGGCTTTTCATTCAGGATCCCCAGCAGTTTGGCGGCCGCCATAAGATGACGACGGTCATCCTCCAGACGGGCTGCATGCTCCGGGTCCGGTTTCTCGCCCAGAGAATCCAGGGCCCTGTTCATGTCTTTGATTTTTTCAAAAATGAGCCCCAAGGCGCCGGCTGTATTCAAGTCGTCATCCATCAAGGCGATGAATTGATTCAGAAAGGTATTTTCCGAAGCGTCCGGTGAAAAGCCTGAAAACGGTATGGCCCGGTTTTCTTCAAACCGGCCTAAAACAGCACCAAGCCTTTCCAGGGTTCTGTATATCCGCACAAGGCCTGATTGGATATCAAGGACCGCCTCTCTTGAAAAGTCGAGGGGACTGCGGTAGTGCTTGGACAGAAGGAAGAGGCGCAGGACTTCAGGATGGTACTGCTCCAGCGCGTCTCGAATGGTGAGAAAATTGCCCAGAGATTTGGACATCTTCTCGGATTCCACAGTGACGAAACCGTTGTGCACCCAATATCGGGCGAACTCCCCGCCCTTGGCTGCGATGGACTGGGCGCGCTCATTTTCGTGATGGGGAAAGAGAAGGTCTTTACCCCCTCCGTGAATGTCAAAGGTGGGGCCAAGGTAGTGACCGCTCATAACGGAACACTCCATATGCCATCCCGGCCTCCCCGGCCCCCAGGGACTGGGCCATTGGGGTTCCCCGGGTTTCGCTCCTTTCCACAGTACGAAATCCATAGGATGCCTCTTTTTCTCATCCACGGCAACGCGGCTGCCCGCTTTCATATCTTCGAGGCGCCGCCCAGAGAGCTGTCCGTAACTGCTGAAGGTTTCCACAGAGTAAAACACATCAGCTCCTTCAACGTATGCAAATCCCTTGTGAAGAAGGGTCTTGATCATCTCGATCATCCCGTCGATGTGGTCGGTCGCTCTCGGTTCCAGGTCCGCCTTGAGCACCCGGAGACGCGCCATGTCTTGATAGAATGCCTCAATGTATTCTTCCGCAATTTCCGCAGGGTCCTTCCCCAGTTCGCGGGCTCTTTGAATGATCTTGTCGTCTACATCTGTAAAGTTTCGAACATAGGTGACTTGGTAGCCCCTGGCTCTCAGGTACCGTACGAGCACATCAAAGACAATGGCGGATCGCGCATGACCGATGTGGCACAGGTCATACACCGTGACGCCACAGACATAGATGCCCACTTTGCGATCTTTCAGGGGCTGAAAGACTTCTTTTCGGCGGCTGGCTGTGTTGTATAGCCTAAAAGCCATCATCATTCTCCACGAAGAGCATGAAAACAAACCGGATCAAAGCAATTTTGCCGGGGTCGAAAAGGCATCCGTTGCCTTGGCTGCGTCGAAGTCATGGCGTGGGTGATTAATGGAAGATAGGACATTGAATCCCTTTTGGGATCGCCTATGGTTGGTTTGTGCTGCGAACCAGGCTGACGACTGCGAAAGCCTCCATACCCTCTTCACGCCCGCAGAAGCCCATGCCTTCAGTGGTTTTCGCTTTGATGTTCACTTGCCGCGTTTCCACGTGCAGCGCATCTGCCAATTTTTCTTCCATGCTCTTCAGGTAGGGCGCCAGTTTGGGCTTTTCCGCAACAATGGTGGTGTCCAGATGATTCACTTTAAATCCGTCTTCCACAACCCACACCATCACCTTGCGCAACATCGCCAGGCTGTTTATGTCTTTATAGGCCGGGTCCGTGTCCGGGAAATGCTGCCCAATATCTCCCCGCGACAAAGCGCCGAGAATAGCGTCCATAACAGCGTGGGTCAGTACATCGGCATCGGAATGTCCCATGAGGCCAAGGTGATGGTGTATCTCAACACCGCCAACCGTGAGGAGGCGCCCCTTGACAAGGCGGTGGGCGTCATATCCAAAACCTGTGCGATACAAGGAATTCTCCTAGTGACAGGTACTGCAAGATCCGCCGGCACAGGTCGCGCAGGCGGAGGATCGGGAAGCCGATGAAATTTCGCCCTCACCACTGCTTTTGAAACGGCAGGCCGACATGAGACGCTGAACGTCCTTGCCGTTACACTCGGGGCACACAATGTCACCCTCACTCCCGAGAACCAGGCACTCAAATTCCTTTTTACATTTTTTACACTGATATTCGTAAATGGGCATTATACGGTCGCTCCCTTTCATCTCTTATGGAATCATTGCGCGATTTCATGCAGTATCCCGCTTCGCGGGACTCCCAAAACAGCGTAGCCAATCCCCCTGTGCCCCCCCGATTCTTTACTCAAGGCCTTCGATCACCGCGGAGGCGAGAAGGGGGAGCATAATCTCATGATGTCCCACAAGAGCGTATCCTTCTCCTCCTTCAAGAGTCGGTCGCTCAACG
>JARRRH010000205.1:0-4945 GCA_037380925.1 Deltaproteobacteria bacterium
GTTGGCCCGGCTTTTTTTCGCATCGCCAAGGCAGGGGTATGGGGGTCTCTTTTCTGGGATCATGGCGAACCCTCTCCCTTGAATGGGTTCTGGACCATGAGGGTGCTAAACTCGGGAGTAGACCACACGACTTCTCCCTTTTCATCCATGAGAACCAGAGACGAGCAAGGACGTTTCTCCTTCAAACCGGTTGCGGGATTGGTGAGCTCCACACTTCCCAGCGCGGCTCGGACCCGGCCGGCTTGATCCAGGAGGCTCAGATGGGGCTGCCCGTCCCTGTCCAAGCCCAAAAGGGCACGATTTCTCATTTGGCTGTCCATGAGCACCAAGGAGGGGCCGGTCTCCTTGTCGGGTTCGAGAACCATATTGAAGTAAGGCAAGCCGCTTTTGTTCACCCCCATAGCCATGGGCGCCCAGCCGTTTTGGTTGATGAAGGTGATGTTGGGCTCCCCGTCCATGGAGAGTTTCAACACCCACCGGTCTTTGCCGTGGTCGTCCACCAGATGGAACTCGTTGGCCACAACCACGTTCTTCGAACCCAGTTCTTGTTGAACCTCGGCTTCATCCGGACTAATCCATTTGCCTGACAGCACTCCGCCCAGCAATCCAGCTAGAAAGGCCGCCACGACCATAAGGATGTTCTTGGTCACTCTTTTCCTCCTTGTTGAGCGAATTCATAAAATAAATGCCCTGGGAAACGCATTCCTTACCTGATGGAGTGAGCCGCCACTCTAACCCAAAGGGGAAACCATGTCACGGAAGAAAGGTCCGCTTTTGGAAAGGAATGAGGAGAGATATTAAAAGCAAAGGCAGGGCCCTAAAGGGCCCTGCCTTTATGAAAAGGTGCTTTCTTGAGGCGAGATGGCACCGGTTTCGCAGCTTTGCTGGAAGAGTTTCAATGTTAAAAATATTCTATCAGCACCCGCTGTTTTAGACAATCGGAAGAAAATATTATTTTCACTCGTAATTTATGAGCCCCAAAATGATACTTTTATCTTAGAAAAGAAGAGCAAAACCGGGCGCATTCGGAAAAGGAAGTCTGCTACTTTTTATTGCGGGTAAGCAGCTCCTTGCCCGGAGGCAAGGAGGAGGGAAGCTTTGGCCGTTCCGGCAGGATCAAATCAGCTTGAGCAAATCGAAAGGAAGAAAGCTGAAAGGCTTCCTTCATTTTCGTGAGGATCTCGTACTTTCTTTGTCTTTCAAAGTAGAGGGCTCTGATCGTCTCAGGAAGCTGCCCGTCCAAGGCGTCCAGCTTTTTCGCCAATTCCGTCATAGAGTCCGCACCCGGGGTGTCTCGCACGAGACCGTTTTTTTCTTCCCATCTCGTGAGGTAGCTTTCTATATCAAGGAACTTCTCCATCAGGAGCTCCCACGTGGCCCACGCTTGGATGGATCCCATTTTTTCAAACTGCACCTTTGCATCCCTGGCGATTTCTAAGGCTCTCCAGGCCCGTTCCTGTGCTTTTTCGGCCAATCCATTGCTCGCTTCTGCAACCCTTTCTGCATTCTTGGCCATGGGCTGCACCGCCTTGTTGTGCTTCTGAAACTCGGCATTTATGAGCGCAATACTTTTTTCGCTGGCCGCGCCAATAGTTTCCCGTATGGTGCTGAGCTGCTTTTCGTTCAGGAGACCCCAGTGCCTCACCACGGCGTAATTGTTGACGGCAAAGAAAACGGCTATGGCGAAACCGAAGAACAAGGCGGCGACTCCGGCGCTGATCTCCTCATAGAGGACCCACTGAAAGGTCTTAAAAGCGATGATGCCGGATAGAACTAGAGCAATTCCCAAAACGTAGAGCTCATGGTATTCCAATGCCTATCCCCTCACCCTCACCAAATGTTTTTCCTTCTGTAGCTATGCTTCCTCCAGCCTCAGGTCTTCAGGAGGCTCGGGGGCTCTGAAATCCAGGTCAGCAGCAATAATCATCATATCCGATTCATTGCCGTATTGGTTCAAGGCTGTGATGCCTATTTCAACCCGGCCTTCGACCTGAGGAAAGCACGCAACCTCGTCAGGCAGCAGGATCGTGTTTACCTTGCCGATGTCGGCGTGCTCCGCCCCGTAATCAACGCCTTGATTGACAGCCCAGTAAAGCCTGTAACCCGCCACATCAGGGCTTGAAGAAGAGCCCCAGGAAATTCTCTTCTTTCTGGGCCTTGTTGCTCTGCTGCGCAAACGAACCGCAAGAATTAAGATTTTGGGCCGATAGGTCAAACGGGGCGGAGCCGACCCTTTTTGCTTCTTAACCGGGGTTTCGTCCGTTTCAGGGGCGGTAATCACGAGGTCCGGCCGCCTGCGTTTGCAGTATCGAAGGCCCTTTTCGTTTTTTCTCTCATAAATCAAAATATCCGGTCGGTAGATGTCAAGGCTGGTGGGAAGACGGCGGCTTTCAAATGCGTCTCGGTGGACAACGAGCGAAGCATCTCTCTTCAGGAAAATGAAAGGTCTCGCGAGGGCAAATGTCTTGTTTTTGGGTGTGAATATTTTTCTATTCATCCACCCATCTCTTTCTCAGGTGCAAGCGTTCGTAAGCCCGAGTGGGCAAGGTTTTCTTAAAGCGGTTCATGGTGTCGTCCATCAAAAGAGGGAGATTGCTCTGCAGCCACTGCTGGATGGAAGTCCAAAGGGATTCCTCTTGTTCATCCGACCCCAGAGGGATGGAGGGCAGCACAATTTGTGGATCAAATTGCATGTCAGGTGGATATTCCCGGAGCCTCCTAATTTTTACATCTTCCTTGTGGACTCGGGTTCTTTTTGTAGTCTCTATGAAAGTCAGCTTGTGATCATGAAAGGTGATCTCGTCCTCTTCGGATTCTTCCAGGACATCTTCAGGGAAAAAGGGATCACGGCTTTTGAACTCTTCTTCGTAAAGGGCCCATAGTTCCCAGATAAGAGGCTCGACGGCTTCATCTTGCTGTACATGTTTAAGGCCGAAGGTGCGCCGGGCCTCCTTTCTTGAAACGCCCTGTTCAGGAGAAGAGAAATCGGAAAAGAGCTTTCCTATAATCTTGTTGTTGGCGCTTCTTCCAAAGGGCCTGTTTCGACTCTCCAAGAGCCTGCGGCACTCGTTCTTGGTTTGCTCCAGCGCCTTGTTTATTTTGCCCAGGAGAAGGGGCGGAAGGCTGTCCATGGTTCGCAGGAAAGCATCGATCCTTTGCTTTTCGCGCACCTTTCCAAGGCCCTCCAGCCATGAGAAGAACCCCGTCACGTCCGCGGCAGAGGCGTGGTTAAGGTTTCGTTGCTTGGTGTCATAGGGCAACGGGATGTTGACATCAATGGGGCTCAGTTCAGCCTTTTCTCCCATGATAATGGTATCGGCGCCCAAGGCGATCATGGTGGCGGCGCTGTAAGCTTTATAGGGTAACAGCACATTGAAAACATCAAACAACTCTCGGAACATGGAGACTATCCTCCAGGGCACAGCGTTGTCTCCACGAGAGCCGCACAGGAACAAGTCCAGCGCCTTCTTCTCCATGGGCTTCAACTCGCGGAGCACGCCGTAGATTTCACGAACAGCCTCTGCGCTGATGGGGCCTTCCGAATTCCTCCGATCGCTCAAAACATAAACGACGACTGTGGAATGCCTTTGCTCCTGGATGTGATTAATGAGTTCTAGGCGTCTTTCCTTGGACATAGCCCACTCCAGCGTAAGGCTGTAGGGAGTCTTTTCTGCTGGGCTCGGATGGGTATCATTTTGGCTCTTTATGGAATTTTAGACTTGAGAAAAAGGGCGTGATGTGCACCCAACATGGACATGATTTTCAAAGTGGAGCCATTTTTAGACAACAGGGCCGGCTCCTGTTAATCCTCTTCGCGGCCGATGATTTCATAGTGATACTTGTATTCCTTGTCCACTTGCTCCCATGCCTTCAAGCGGAGTATTCGGTTCTTGTTGATGGGCTTTCCAAGGGATTTGAGCCATTCTTCGATCTGTTTCTTGGCTTCTGAAATCCTCTTGCTCAAGGGCATGGATTTTGGCAAAGCCACAACTTTCTCTGGTGCCATATCGACCTCGACGGATTCTGCCCCTATTGTCATGGGGCGCACAAATTAATCTAGAAGGCTGGTCTGACCTTTGTGCCCTCATAAGATTGGAGAGGATTGCAGCAAATATTGGGCCATCAGTCAAGATATTTTACTGTCCTTAACGAGAATATCCTGTGGCTTTTCGTAATGGGGTAAACCTGCCCAAGTCAACAGGTTTGTCCGCCCCGGTCGGAGATCCTGTTCGAGGATCCCTGGCGGGGATTCCCGTTGGCCGAAGCCTGGGTTATCACCACTCAATTCAGAAACCAATCTTGGCTTTGGGTTCTTACCTTTTTGTAGTATAAAGAAGGCCCCTCCGGATCCAAAAAGCAACCCAGAGGGACCTAGGAGGAAAGAGTTATGCACCCTTCATAATCAAAATAATACTAAAAAACTCGGATTCAATATATGAAATCGTTCCTCGAATTCATCTAACGTCCGGGAGCGGGACTCTCGGCAGTGGAAGGAGAGAAAACATGATTCTGGGTATAAACATTGAGTGGTGGATTCTCTACGTTTTGATCATTTTCTGTTGGGCATTTTTGACCGCCAGATTGGAATCCCGCACAACGTATATGGTCCGCAGGGTCGCCCCCGAACTCATTGATATGAACGTTTCACTGCGCCGATGTGAGAAGTCTCTGGCCAGAATCGCGCAGGCATTGGAGGAGGATGGCGACGATACGGGCAAGGAAACGGCGGACATGCGCATCAGACGAGAATAACAGGGTATTTACGAATACTTGAGAGGCTCCCGCAGGCGGCAGCCGGATATTAAATTAACGATTTCAATAAGTTCAATAGGTTACAAGGGCAATATAGGGCTGCTGGATGAACATCATAGGTCATCCCAGACTTCCTTCCATGGTTTGGTTCTCCCTGCTTTGGTATCCTCCAGTCCCCTCTTGACCAATTTCC